>NZ_FXTM01000002.1 GCF_900182585.1 Balnearium lithotrophicum
ATCTGAGGTTGTCTTACTCTGTGGGGTCTTTTGTTTCTGTCTTTGAGGCCTTCTAAACCGTACTTTTTGTATCTATTTTTCCATTTGTAGAAGGTGGTTGGACTTATTCCGAAGTATCTGCAGGTTAGTCTTGCATTTTGGTGTTTTTCGTAATGTTGAATCCATTTAAGTCTTTTTCTCACGTTTGGGTCTTTTGTTAGGTCGAGTTTTGTTTTTATTTTCGTTCCTCTTTTGATTGTTTTTTTGAAGGGTGTATTTGATATGTGCAGGGATGTTCCTTTGAATTTCTTTAATTGTTTCATTGGTGGACACCTCCTTTTGTTGGAGTTCAAATCTTATTTTAGGGTGTCCACCTTCTTTCTGAACTTCAACAAAAAACTTACAATCTCTGGAAATACCTTACTTGGATTCTCCTTGTAGAGCTCCAAAAGTTCCAACAGTTTCTCCTTGTCTATTTTCAGCATATTAAGGAGCTCTGTACTTCTAAGCAGGTGGTAACCTACAAACTGGAGGAGGTTTCTCGGTTTATCCTTGAACTTTGCACTCTCAAAGTCAATTATCCTGATTCTTCCATCAAAGATTAGGTGTTTTTCACCCTTTATCTCAGAGTGTTCAACCTTTGTTTCATCAAGGAGATAAACGCTCTCAAGGGCTTTTAGAACTACTTCTTTACCAAATCTTTTGAAGGCTTCTTTAAACGGTAACCCCTCTATCCACTCCATAACGATAAATCTGTTCCCACAAAAATAAGGCTTTGGAGCGGGATTTTTCTCGTTTAGTTTTTCATCAAGGTATTTAAGTATCTCACACTCCTTTTCCACTACGTTTTTCTTTTTAGAGTCGGAACGGGGAACCTTAACCGCAACGGGAATGCCATTCCAATTTCCCTTAAAGACTACTCCCCTGTATCCCTTTGAAACAAAGGAGAGCTCCTTAAGACCTAACTTTGAAATTTCTTCAAAGAGCTTTCTTCCACTGGAAGTATCACCTCTTGGATAGTCCAAGAGCTTAAACAATTGAGAATTCCGGTATTCCATAGACACGCCTTAGGCACTTCTTCACGAGGGTTCTCTTGGTCAACTTTACAATTTTCTTGTCCCAGTAGAAGGAGTACTTTTTCAGAAGGGACTCTGCCCTCTTCCTGCACTTTTTAGCCTTTGGAGAGTTTCTCTCAACAATTTTAAGAAACTCCTCCTCCAAATCTGCTAAAGACTTTTCAATTTCAAAGAGATTCGGATAGTTTTTAAGGGAAATTATCTTATCAACGATTGAAAAATCGGAGATGTTTAATTCGATTAAAACTGACTTAACGATTCTGGCCAACTTTTCAATTTTATTGTAGGGTAAATTATCCTCTTTAAAAGTTTTTCTTGCCTCCTCTGCCTCCTCTTTAGCCTCCTTTTTGTACCAGTTCTTCACAAATTCCCTTATGTCCTGAAGTTTAAAGTTGGGGGAGATTTTACCTTGGGACAAACCCTCAGAAATCGCAAAGAGAACATAATGGGGCTCAATCCCTATCATGTACCAGTCCCTGATTACGGCAAAATCGTCACTACTTCCTCCCCACTGATAGGTATCAAAGTGGTCCTTAATGCACTCCCATACCTCTTTGGCGTAATCCTCTACACTTTTAATGTCATCCAATTTACAAACTCCCTGTAAAAGGAACGTATCTCTTTCCTCAATTCATTAATTTTATCACCTAAAGAGGTTATCTCACTGAAAAGCCTTTTCTCAGTTTCGGCCTGCCTGATTAGTCGGTAAAGGTCCTCACCCTTAGAGAACCTCTCTTCCTCCTGTGACAGCGCTTTTAGTGATTCAAGGGTGTGCCTCAGCCATTTCTTTGAGTAGAGCTGATAGATGTAGGAGACAAACTCTAAGTCGACAACTCCACCGGGTGCGTACTTTAAAGTAGAAGATGGAAACTCCCTTTCAAGTCTTTCCCTCATAGATAGTATCTCATTTAAAACTTCCCTGTTGAAGGGTTTCTTAAAGAGGAATTCCCTGACAATTCTCTCCGCCCTTTCCCTGCCGTCTCCGACCAAAAACCTGAATCGGGTAAATGCAAGCCTCTCCCAGGTCCTCGCCGTCTCTTTCAGGTACTTTTCCAAGTAGGACAGCGTAAAAACCAGCTCTCCCTTTTCTCCAAAAGGCCTTAGCCTCGTATCAACCTCATATCCTAACTCTTCCAAGGACTTTACAAAATCAACAGCCCTTTCCGTTTCGTCTTCCACCTTTTCCTTGGATATAAACAGAAGGTCGAGGTCAGAACCAACGTTCATCTCCCTGCTTCCACACTTTCCCAAGGAGGATACGGCAAATTTAGGTTTGAGTTTTTCATACCTCCTTTTCAAGCAGAAATCGCAAATAGAGGTTAATTCGCTGAAAAACTCCTCTATCCTTGTTCTGCCCAACCTCTTTCTAAGGAGAGAAACGATTTCAAAGGTATTTTTCAAAAGTTGAAGGTTCTGGAGCTCCTTAAAAAATTCCTCCATTGAACTCTCGTTTACGGGAGATTCAATAAGTTCAGGTGAGAAGATGTGCTCTAAAACCTCTGGGGATTTTCTGAACCTCTTTAGGAAGAAGTCCTTTGTGGAAAGGAGGTAGATGAGAAGTTTCAGGAGATTTTCGTGGGAGAGGACGGAGAAGAAGAAAACCTGTCCTTCCTCCGTTTCCAGAAAGAGGAGTAAGTTCTTGATTGCAGTTTTTGATACAGGGGCCTCGTAGATTAGTTTAAGGAGTTTCGTTCCAAGAACGTCCAACTTTCTCTTCTTTTCAACGGATAAACTCTTTGAGTCAAAAAGTGCATCTATGAACCTTTTAATCTCTTCTGGTTCTTTAAATCCAAACCTTTCAAGTTCCTCAACTGTATAGGAGGAAAGAGGTTTAAGCTCCTTAGTTGGGAAAAACCTGTTGAAGTAGTAATTAACTCTCTTCATTACGGAGGAGAGCTCCCTCAAAAACTCATCCCTGCTTTTAAATCCCAACTTTTTAGAAAGTTCCTCGGCCTCCTCACTCTCGGGGTGAAAGGTTTGGGTCTGTCTGAAGTTTGTTACCTGGAGCATATGCTCGGCTCTCCTTAAGAAGATGTAGCTATTTAGGAGCTCTTCATACTCTCGTCTGTTAAGAAATCCCCAGTTTAAAAGTTTCTTTAAAGCTACTACAGTATTTTTGGACCTTATCTGAGGGTACTTTCCTCCGTATATGACCTGAAAGGCCTGAACGATAAACTCAATCTCCCTTATTCCCCCCTTTCCGAGTTTTAGGTCAATCTTTCCTCCTTTTTTTGAAACCTTGGCCCTTATCATCTCCTTTATTCTGAGAACCTCCTCAATTAAGGAAAGGTCAATGTACTTTCTGTAGACAAATAGGTTTGCAAGCTCTAAAAACTCTAAACCGACTCCCCCTATGTCCCCTGCAGAAGGTCTTGCCTTCAGCAGTGCTATCCTCTCCCAGGGTCTTGCAACTGCCGTATAGTACTGCTCAAGAGCTTCTATGTCGTTTGTCAGAGGTCCCATACTGCCGTTTGGCCTCAGCCTTGTATCAACAACAAAGCAGATTCCCTCCTTTGTTCTTTCGGATAGGAGTTCCGTTATCTCCCTTGAAAGGAGAGTGAAAAAGTCGTGGTTCTGCAGTTTCCCGTATGTTCCACCCTCTGTCTCTCCGTACCTACTTCCGTAAACGTAGATAACGTCAACGTCGGAGGAGTAGTTGAGCTCAAATCCCCCTGCCTTTCCCATATCAACAACGATGAAATTAGAGCTTGGCTTTCCGTACTTTTTTACTAAGTTCCTGTATGCAAAATCGTAGGCAGCTTTAATACAGGCGTCGTGAATGAGCGTCGTATCCCTCACAAGCTCTAAGAAGGGAGCCAAATGGAGGATGTCCCTTAAAACTACCCTTGCTATCTGAAGGTTTTTATAGACCCTTAGGGAGTCTATAAATTTCCTTCTATCCTGTGTGCTTATCTCAATCCTAAAGTCAGATGGAAGAAAAGTTTCCCTGTAAATTGACCTTAACTCCTCTATAAGCTCAACGTGGTTAATTAAAAATTCCCCTAAAAACTGGGAGTAGGAAAAGAGTAGTAACAGGTGAAAACCAAAATCACCGTGAAGGTAGTCTGAAAACTGACAGTTCAGTCTGTTGCTTAATTTTTCAATGAAGAGAAGAGCTCTCCTCGGATTTGGAAATTCCTCCTGTCGTTCTTCAACAGCTCTAACCAAATTCAGCCACTCTGGATTGAGTGAACACTTCAATTTTTCCAGTAGAAAATTCAATCTCCCCTCCTAATTCTTCCAGTTACTTTGTAGAAGTAGAAAATCAAAATAAAGAAGAGACCGGATGCTATTGTTAAAACAAAAATTAAAAATGAATTCTCGGGGACAGGTGAGAGGAGTATGAGCTTCCTCGTAATTACTATGAATCCTATTTCAAGCAGTGAAAGAACGTAGTGGATTCTCTTCTTGTAGAACATTGCAGATATGAAGTCAATTACTATAAGGACGAAGAGGGCATCCGTTAGAAACTCCCTCATCTCCTCAAAGGTTAGGAGGTAATGGGACGAGGAGAGGAAGTTAAACAGCTTTATTATTAAACTAAAAAGACTAAAAAGTAAGTACAGGATGAGAATCGAAATGAATACGAATCTTGAAATCTGAACCAGTTTTTGAAGAAGTCTATAGCTCTTTGAACTTATTAACTCCATTTTATCAGGAGTTTCTATTTTCATCTTAACTCCTCTTTTATCTAATCTTTCTCCCAAAAGCACCAGGAATTCCTAAGCTTTCCCTATACTTTGCAACTGTTCTCCTTGCAATTTTAAACCCTCTTTCCTTTAGAATCCGAGAGATTTTTTCGTCACTTAAGGGTTTCCTCTTATCCTCATTTTCAATGATTTCCCTTATCATCTGTTTTATTTCGTCCGTTGTTTGTTCTTTGTTCCCCTTTGGAAAGAAGAATTTAAGGGGATAGATTCCAAAAGGAGTTTCAACAAACTTTCTACTTACGCACCTGCTTATCGTTGATTCGTGGAGGGATACCCTTTCGGAAACTTCTGATAAGGTTAAGGGTTTTAAGCTCTTTCCGTCAAAGAGGAACTCCTTCTGTTTTTCAAAAATGGCCTTAATTACCTTCTCTAAGGTTTCCTTCCTCTGTTCAATTGCTCTCTTTAAAGAAAGAGCTCTCTGGTACTTTTCAAGGATGAATTTCCTAAGCTCTTTGTTACTTGCATGCTTAAGGTAGAACTTGTTTATCCTGAAATTAAAGTTTCTGAAACTAAAGACCTCCAACTTTACCTCTCCCTTTTCCAACCATACCCTTGCCTCAGGTCTTACAGGAGTGTTTAACACTGCACTGTCAAAGGGTCTTATGTCACACCTTCTAAAGTACGAAAGGAAATTCTCGTACTCCTTTTCACTTAACCCCGTTTTTAACTTAAAAGTTGAAGGTGAAGAGAGAAGCTCGAAGTATGAAAGGGCATCAATAAACTTAGTCGGAGCTCCCATCTCCTCAAACTGAACCTGAAGGAGCTCCTTGACAGAGTAAGAACCACAACCAACAGGATTTAAACGTTTTACCCTGTCTCGAATACGTTTTACAGTTCCAATATCAAGATTGAACTTCTCTGAAATTTCCTTCTCTGCAACTAAAAGAAGTCCCTTTCTATCTAAGTTGTTAACAATAAAAAGAGCTACATCTTTCTCTACTCCATCAAATTCGAGATTTATTTGTTCCTTTAAAATTTCTGAAATTGATTCAGGTCCCTTAAATTCACTATCAAAATTCTCTTCATAGTAGTAAGTTTTAGAGTTTTCAAGAACAAACGAAACGTTGTCCTCTACTTCAACAAGTGGGTTTGCCTCCAGTTCGCTAATAAGAAAGTTCTCTAAGTCTAAAGAGGATAGCTAAAGAACCTCAAGGCTTAGAGAAACCGAAGGTGTCAGTTTAAGCTGTTGTGAAACATTTTGTGAAAGTTCTAAGCTTTTCTTCATAAATTAAATTCCCCAAAATTGATAGAATTTCTTTCACTATGAGAAAAATATATTCCCTCTTTGGAGTAGTAATTTCCATTTTTCTGTTCGCATGTGGCGTTGTAAGGACGTCTCCATTTGGAGAAACCTCCCTTATTTTAATTCCAACATCCCAGGAAGTAGCTTTGGGAAGGGAGGCGGCGAAACAGATTGAAAGGAAGGAGAAACTTTGTAGTGACCCCGTCATCAATTCGTACGTAAGTTGGGTTGGACAGAGGATTGCTGCAGTTTCAGATAGGCACGACATAACCTATCACTACAAGGTTATTGAAAGTGACGTTCTCAATGCCTTTTCCCTTCCCGGAGGTTGGGTCTACATTTACACCGGACTTCTCAAACACTTAAAAAATGAGGCCGACTTGGCATTCGTTCTGGGTCATGAAACGGGACACATAGTTGGAAGGCACGCCATAAGAAGGCTCCAGTTCATCTACGGAATAAATTTCCTACTAAACCTTACTCTTGGAGACAAAAACCTCTCTCCTGCAGCTTTGGAGGTTCTAAAAGTTCTCTACCAAATAACGTTAGCTGGATACTCAAGAAAGGACGAGTTTGAAGCTGATGCCATGGGAGCCTACTATGCAGGAAAGGCTGGATGGAATCCCGTTGCAGGCATAGAGACAATACAGATTTTGGATTCCCTCATGAAGTTTAAGCCACGTGGGGTTATGGAACTCTTTATGGACCACCCCACAAACAAGAAGAGAATTGAAAACCTCAACAGGTGGATTAAAACATTTCCTAAGAAGTGGTTAAGGAATCCATTTAACGAGGAGAGGTACAGGGAGAAGGTTCTCAGGAGGCTCAATGGAAATTCTGAAAGAGGGAAGGAGAATTTTAAAGGAGGAGGCAAGAGCTCTCCAGAAGTTGGCAGAGCTGCTTGATGAAAACTTTGAAAGGGCAGTTCAAATTATCTACAGAACACAGGGAAGAGTAATTCTAACAGGGGTTGGAAAGTCGGGACTTATCTGTAAGAAGATTGCAGCTACACTCTCGAGTACCGGAACACCTGCCTTTTTCCTTCACCCAACGGATGCAGCTCACGGCGATTTGGGAATGGTCAGAGGGGAGGACACTGTAATTGCAGTCTCAAACAGCGGGGAAACGGCAGAACTCCTCTCAATCGTTCCAATTATAAAGAGCTTTGGAATACCTGTAATAGCCATTACAAGTAATCCTAAATCGACTCTTTCAAGAATTTCTGATGTAACAATAAATCTCCACGTTGAAAGGGAGGCCTGTCCGTTAAACTTGGCTCCTACAACATCAACAACCCTAACCCTTGCCCTTGGTGATGCAATAGCTGGAGCTCTGATGAAGCTCAAGGGATTTACCCCTGAGGAGTTCAAGAGGTACCATCCAGGAGGGAAGTTGGGAATTAGACTCTCCAAAATAGGGGAAATTATGAGGAGGGGAGAGGAAATTCCCAAGGTTTACCCGGAAACTCCTGTAAAGAAAGTAATTTTCGAGGTTTCTGCAAAGAAATTAGGTGCAACATTAGTTTTAGATAGAAGAGAAAATTTAGTTGGAATAATTACTGATGGGGATTTAAGGAGAGCTTTTGAAAAAGGTTACAACTTGGATTCAAAAGCACAAGAGATTATGACGAGAAATCCTAAAGTTATTAGAGAGGATGTTTTTGCTGAGGAAGCTCTTAAAATCATGGAAAAAAATAAAATAACAGTTCTTCCTGTTTTAAATAGACAAAATAAAGTTGTAGGCATCATCCATCTCCACGATATTCTTGGGAAAAGAGTTGTTTAAACTTTCCTTTTTTTTAATTTCTTGTTAAAATTAGCTAAAACTTATATGGAGGAATTATGGCAAGAGGAAAAAGGGGAAGAAAAAAAGGTGTTAAAAGTGTAAAACTCTCTCTTCCTAAAAGAACGTACTACATCCTCTACGGAATAGCCGGGAATAACGAGCAGAAACTCAACAGACTCATAAAGTTAATAGTTGAAGAGAAACTGGAAAACTCAACTGTATCCGAACTTTCCCAGATGTTGGAACCTAAAAAGAGAGAAGAAGAGGAAGAGAGTACAGAGGAGTAGTTTAAAGGCGAATTCCTAAACTTTCGAGGAGGGCTCTTCCCTTGTGGAGAGTCTCCTCATACTCCATTGAAGGGTCTGAATCCCAAACAATTCCAGCTCCTACTTGAAGTGTTCCTAAATTTTCTTTAAATAGGAGTGTCCTAATAACTATATTAAAATCCATATCTCCATTGAATGCCATGTATCCTACAGAGCCAGTGTAGAGGGCTCTCCTTGTCGGCTCCAATTCAGAAATAATCTCCATAGTCCTCACCTTCGGAGCTCCCGTTATAGTTCCCCCTGGAAAGAGGGCTCTCAAAACATCAACAGGCGAAACTTTCCTCTTTAAAATTCCTCTAACGTTTGAGACTATGTGGATAACGTGGGAGTACCTCTCTGGAACCATAAGTTCGTTAACCTCAACACTTCCGTACTCACAAATCCTTCCAAGGTCGTTCCTTTCAAGGTCAACAAGCATTATGTGCTCTGCCCTTTCCTTTTCCGACAGAAAGAGCTCCTTCTCAAGTTCAACGTCTTCCTGTTTACTTTTTCCCCTTCTCCTCGTTCCAGCTATTGGTCTTGTTTCAACGATTCCGTTCTTTACCCTGACAAGCCTTTCAGGAGAACAGGAGACAGCTGTAAAGTTACCCAACTCAAAGTAGAAGGAAAATGGCGATGGGTTAATTTCCCTCAATCTCCTGTAGAGCTCCAGGTGGCTTCCCTCAAAGAGAACGTCCAACCTTTGTGAGAAGTTTACCTGGAAAGAGTCCCCAGATGCTATGTAATCCTTAATTCTATTAACTGCCCAAACAAAGTAGTCCTTTTCCATGTTTGTCCTGTAGAAAGTGGATTGAAAACTGAGGGAAGGAAGGGAAAAACTTTCAGGAATCTCAATAAACTCTCCAAAACTTACTTGGTAGCACTCACTTTTGAGGTTATCGAAGATTAACGTTTGGTACGGAAGTATAAAATGGATGTCTGGCATTGAGAGATCGTTTATTGGGGGTGTAGGAATGTTCTCTATAAATCTATTAACATCGTAGGAAATGTAACCGTAAATTCCAAAGGGAAGTTCAGGAACAATAAATTTGCATTTGGAGGAGTAAAACTTGTAAAGCTTTGAAAGAGCAGTTTTATCATCCTTTAAAACAATTTCATCCTCAACGCCTACACAGATTATTGAGTATCTACCGGTCTTAGTGTTTGGATTTGCTGAGTCTAAAAAGAGTTTTACGGGATAGCCAGAGGTTTTAAGGTAAAGAAAAGTCTCAAAGGAATTAGTAAAATTCAACCTCCTAACTCTCAACGGTCACCTCCGATTAACAGCAAAGGAATATAGGAGGTTTGCAGGCCTTGTGCTATTATTTCCACTTACAAGCAGCAGGAGGAAAAGATGAAACTTTCTGGAGCTGAAATTTTACTGAGAGCTCTTGAACTTGAAGGTGTTGATAGGATATTTGGCTATCCAGGTGGTGCCGTTTTAGACATATACGATAGGCTTCCCTTTTCTCCCTTAAAACACTACCTGACAAGGCACGAACAGGGAGCTGCCCATGCTGCCGATGGTTATGCAAGGGTTACAGGAAAAGTGGGAGTCTGCTTTGCAACCTCAGGTCCCGGTGCGACTAACTTGGTAACAGGTCTTGCAACGGCTCAGATAGACTCTGTTCCTATTGTTGCATTTACCGGAAACGTTCCAACCTTCATGATTGGAAATGACGCATTTCAAGAAGTTGACACGGTAGGAATAACGAGACCCATTACTAAACACAACTTTTTAGTCAAGGATGTCAAGGAACTGGCAGATACAGTTAAAAAGGCCTTTTACATTGCCAAAACGGGAAGGCCGGGAGTTGTTTTGGTTGACCTTCCTAAGGACGTTACAAGGGAACTAACAGACTTCTTTGAGGAGGAGTACAAGTTCCCCGTCCAGATAAGGAGTTACAAGCCAGTTTTAAAGGGGCATCCGGGACAGATTAAGAGGGCTGCAAAGGCCATTGCCTCCTCTGAAAAGCCCGTTCTATACATAGGTGGGGGCGTTGTTTCATCCGGAGCTTCAGATTTAGTGGTAAAACTCTCCGAGGTTGCAAATGTACCGATGACTGCAACGCTAATGGGACTGAGTGCTGTTCCCGGCAACCATCCTTTCTTCCTTGGAATGTTGGGAATGCACGGAACCTATGCAGCAAACATGGCAATTCAAGAGAGCGATTTAATAGTAGCAATCGGAGCAAGGTTTGACGATAGGGTTACAGGAAAGCTCTCCGAATTTGCACCAAATGCGAAAGTTATCCATATAGATATTGACAGTGCAGAAATAGGAAAGAATAAGCCCGTTGATATTCCAATAGTCGGAGATGCGAAATTGGTTCTTGAGGAGCTCCTCCCCGAAGTTGAAAAACAGGTAGCAAAGAACAGGGAGTTCTATGCTTTAAGGGAGAAGTGGCTCCTAAAGGTTAGAAGCTGGGCTGAAAGGTATCCACTCTGGTACGAACCGAGTGAGAGGGTTATAAAGCCTCAGTTCGTTATTCAGAAAATCTGGGAAGTTACTAAGGGAGAAGCTATAGTTACAACCGATGTTGGCCAGCACCAGATGTGGGTTGCCCAATACTACAAACTCAAGTTTCCAAGGCAGCTTGTAACGTCCGGTGGCTTAGGAACTATGGGATTTGGAGTTCCTGCTGCGATTGGAGCAAAGGTAGGAAGGCCTGATAAAACGGTCTTCTGTATTTCCGGTGACGGTTCTTTCCAGATGAACATGCAGGAAATAGTTACAGCAGTTCAGTACAATATCCCAATAAAGGTTGGAATAATCAACAACGGATTCTTGGGAATGGTTCGTCAGTGGCAGGGAATTTTCTACCAGAAAAACTATTCCCAGGTTCACTTGGACGTTCAGCCAGATTTTGTTAAGTTGGTTGAATCAATGGGAGGAGTAGGATTTAGGGCAACAAAACCTCAGGAAGTAGAACAGGTCCTGAAGGAAGCAATGACTATTAATGACCGTCCTGTGGTCATTGATTTTGTAGTTGACAGGGAGGAGGATGTCTATCCTATGGTTCCTCCCGGTGGAGCTCTCCACGAAATGCTACTTCCAACCTACGGGAAGAAGAGGGAGAGAAAAGCAGTTTAGGAGAAGAGTTATGGATAAACAGTGCCACAGAAAACACGTAATAAGTGTTTTGGTCGAAAATCAACCGGGGGCTCTGGCCAGAATTATAGAGCTCTTTAGCTCCCGAGGATACAACATAGAGAGCTTAAACGTTGGACATACCGAAGACCCTTCAATTTCAAGGATTACGATGGTAGCAAAGGGTGATGAGCATACGATAGAGCAGATAGTTAAACAGCTCAGGAGAATAATTGACGTTTTCAAGGTGAGGGATTTAACAGACAGAAAAAAGGTCGATAGGGAACTTCTCATAGTAAGGGTAAACGTTGATAGTTCAGCTAAGAAGGAAGAAGCTCACAGGCTCGTAAAGATATTTGGAGCTCAAATAATTGATGTTTCTCAGGATACATACACAATTGAGTTAACAGGAGATGAGGAGCAGATAGACGCTTTTCTTGAACTAATCAAACCGTTAGGAATAAGGGAAATGGCAAGGACGGGCAGGGTTGCAATGGTGAGAGCTCTACAGGGAGAAACGTTCGAATAAAACAACAGATTGGAGGTAAGTAGAAATGGCGAAGGTTTACTACGATGAGGACGCATCCCTTGAATATCTCAGCGGTAAAACGGTCGCAATCTTAGGTTATGGAAGCCAAGGGCATGCACACGCTTTAAACTTGAGGGACAGCGGAGTCAACGTAATTATAGGTTTAAGGCCAGGAAAATCGGCTGAAAAGGCAAAAGCTGATGGCTTTGAGGTTATGTCACCTGAAGAGGCAGCCAAAAGAGCCGATATCATTATGTTTCTCCTCCCAGACCCGGTTCAGAAGAAGGTTTACGAAGAAGCTGTGAAACCTAACCTTGAGCCAGGAAAGGCCCTTGCATTTGCCCACGGATTTAACATCCACTTTAACCAAATCGTCCCTCCTGAAAACGTTGATGTGTTCATGGTAGCTCCAAAAGGACCAGGGCACCTTGTAAGGTGGACCTACCTTGAGGGAGCAGGAGTTCCGGCCCTTGTAGCAGTCCACCAAGATGCAACAGGTAAGGCGAAGGAAATTGCCCTTGCATACGCAAAGGGAATAGGAGCAACGAGGGCTGGGGTTATTGAAACAACCTTTAAAGAGGAAACAGAAACCGACCTCTTTGGAGAGCAGGCAGTTCTGTGTGGAGGAACAGCAGCCCTCATTAAGGCAGGATTTGAAACCCTTGTTGAGGCAGGATACCAGCCTGAGGTTGCCTACTTTGAGTGTCTTCACGAGTTAAAACTAATCGTTGACCTTATATACCAGCACGGCCTTGCAGGAATGAGGTACTCAATTTCCGATACTGCAGAGTACGGGGACTATACAAGGGGACCAAGGGTTATTGATGAGAGGGTCAAGGAAAACATGAGGAAAATACTAAAGGAAATTCAAACGGGAGAGTTTGCAAAAGAGTTTGTCCTTGAAGCTCAGGCTAACTACCCCGTTCTTAATGCCCACAGAAAGATGGAAGCTGAACAACCTATTGAAAAGGTAGGAAGAAAGCTTAGGGATATGATGCCATTCCTTAAGGCTCAAAAGAAAGAGCTTAAATAGTTAAGGGAGGGGATTATCCCCTCCTAAATTCCCTACTAAGAAGTTCCTCTGCTCTCTTTTTGAAGGAATCTGAAAGAACATCAAATCCACTCTTTCTGAAAATTTCAGATATCCTTTCATAAAGTGCTGCAGCTTCTATAAATCTTCCCTCCTTTAGATAGCAATCAGCAAGACTCTTTATTAAGAAGGTATCCTCTTTAAGGAATGAAATCACAGGTACCAAAATTTCCTCCAATTCCTCGCAGTTCTCCTCGGTAAGTAATCTTCCTACTAAAATGAGCAAATCCTCACTTTTTTTTAAATCTTTCTTGAGTCTACTTAGTAGTAGAAACCAAATTGTTAAAAGCATCAAAAAGAGAAGAATAAATAAATTCCTTTTGATAGTTACTTCCTTTTCTTTCTCCTCTGTGTAGATTGAAGATTCGCTCAAAATTCTATTAATATTTGATGATTTGAACTCAGCTGGAAAAGAAATAGTAGAAAGAGTTGTAACAATGGTAGTTATTAATAAAAAGGGAAGTAAAAACTTTCTAATCATTATCCTCTACCCTCTTTTTTAGCGATTTAACTTCAAGTTCCAAATCGTGAATTATCGTTAACATCTGTTTTAACGTTTCCATGACAGGGTCGGGAAGCTGACCGTGCTCTAAATCAACCCTCGTAGGCTTTATTCCATCCCTTTTTACAACCTTTCCAGGAATTCCAACAACTGTAGAATTTGGAGGAACATCCCTAATTACAACTGAGTTTGCTCCAATTTTACAGTTGTCCCCAATTTTAACAGGACCTAAAATTTTGGCTCCTGCTCCAATAACAACGTTGTTTCCTATGGTAGGATGTCTCTTCCCCTTTTTTGTGCTCGTTCCCCCCAACGTTACTTGGTGGTATATGGTAACGTCATTGCCTATCTCCGCTGTCTCCCCTATCACAACCCCCATTCCGTGGTCTATAAAAAACCTCCTTCCTATTTTTGCTCCAGGGTGAATCTCTATGCCGGTAAGCCAGCGAGAGATATGGGATACCAACCGAGCGAGAGTCTTTAATCCATGGCTCCAGAGCCAGTGGGCAATTCTGTGAAACCAGATTGCATGAAGTCCCGGATAGCAGAGTAAAACCTCCAAGATACTTCTCGCAGCAGGGTCCCTCTCAAAAACAGTTTGGATATCTTCCCTAAACCGTTTCAGCATGGACTTCTCCTCTTTTGGTAAAATCTCTTTTACAAGGGTAGGAGGTTCTTTATGGACAATTCCTGTGAAAAAAAGTATAAGAAATTTGAAGAAATGGCAAAACTTTTTGAAGTTCTCTCAAATCCAATAAGAATAGGAATAGTTGCTTCTCTTGCTGAAGGTCCTAAAAAACCGAAGGAAATTAGAAAGGAGTTGGGAGTTCCACAACCACTCCTATCTCAGCATGCTACAATTTTGCGTGAGTTTGGGATAATTGAAAAGGTTGACAGATTTAACGTAAAGTCTCCCTGTCGAATTAAGGATGAAAGAATCCTTGGAATTTTAAAAGCAGCAGGATTAAAATTGAAATAACTATCTAATTTTAAGCATACTTAAGGATATCAAGGCCAAAATAACGGATATTATCCAAAACCTAACAGTAATCTTAGGTTCCTCCCATCCCAACTTCTCAAAGTGATGGTGCAGAGGAGCCATTCTAAAGATTCTTCTCCCCTCTCCGTACTTTTTTTTCGTGTACTTGTAGTAGTAGCGCTGAAGAATCACAGAAACTGTTTCCAAAACAAAAATTCCACCTGCAATTGCAAGAATAAATTCCTGCTTCGTCAGAACTGCAACTGTTCCTAAAAGAGCTCCAAGGGAGAGCGACCCAACATCTCCCATAAAGACCTCAGCCGGATAGGAGTTGAACCATAGAAATGAGAGAGAAGCCCCAATTAGAGCGGCACAGACTATTGTTAGTTCTCCAACTCCTGGGACGTAGGGAAGTTGCAGGTAAGTTGCAAGTTTAACGTTTCCAGCTACGTAGGAAAATACGGAAAATACCAGTGATGTCGTAATAACTGAGCCTATAGCAAGACCATCGAGTCCATCGGTTATATTTACTGCATTGGAGGTGCCGACAATTATGAATACTGCCCACGGAATGAAGAGTATCCCAAGGTCAAAGTGGAGGTTTTTAAACACGGGAAAGTAGAGCTCCGTTGAAAATCCACTTTTGTAGAGGTATAGAGCAACGAAGGTGGCAAAGAAAAGCTGTGATAGGAACTTTGCCCTTTCAGAAATACCTTCAGGTCTTTTCAACTTCGCTTTTATGTAGTCATCAACAAAGCCAACAGCACCAAAGGTTACAACTACAAACAGAACTAACCAGACAAAGTGATTTAACAGGTTATTCCAGAGTAAAATAGAAAGGGATAAGGAAGTAATTATTAAGAGCCCTCCCATTGTTGGAACTTGCTTCTTCTTGTGACCTTCGGGCATATACTCCTTTATTGTCTGTTTAAACTGCAAGTCCTTCAGTTTTTTCTCAAAAATGGGATAGAGGAGAAAACCTATAAAGAGGGCTGTAACGGCAGAGTAAATACTTCTGAAGGTTATGTACTTAAATAGCGTTATGCCAAGGACTTTGTAAAGTATGAGATAGAGCATTTTACCTCTCTAACTTAACATCGAAGAAATCCCTAAGCCCGTCTCCTAAAAGGTTGAATGAAATAACAACTAACGAAATAGCAATCCCTGGGGAGAGTATCCAGGGATAGTTAGAAAGAGCATAAATGTTTTCTGCCTCTGAAAGCATATTACCCCAAGAGGGAAAGGGTTCCTGAACTCCAAGCCCTATCAAGCTTAAAGAGGCCTCACCTAATATGTAACCAGGAATACTCAAGGTAGCGGCAATTATAACGTAGGAAAGTGTATTTGGTAAAACGTGTTTCAAAATTGTATAGAAATCACTACCTCCAAGAACCTTAGAGGCCTTAACAAAGTCGTTTTCCCTGATTGATAGAACCATTCCCCTGATAACCCTTGAAAGTCCTGCCCAACCTATAAGGGATAGAATTGCAACAATTACAAGAAAAACAAGAACACTCGGCATATCTATTGGGAACATGGACCTTAAAGCAAGCATCAGATAGAAGGCCGGAAATGCCATTAGTATCTCGACCAATCTCATAGTGATAGAGTCTATCCTTCCACCAAAGTAACCGGAAATTCCTCCAATTAAAAGTCCTAATGAGAAGGATATAAAAACTCCAACAAGCCCTACAGTCAAAGAGATTCGCGTTCCGTAGAGTAGCCTTGAGAATATATCCCTTCCTAATCTATCGGTTCCTAAGAGGAAAATGTGTCCGCCCCTTTCAACTCCAAAGAGGTGAACATTTGTTTTGATAAATCCAAACAGATAGTGGGGATATCCCCTTACAAAGAGTCTCAATCTGTACTTTTCATTGAAGTTGACTGCGTACTTCTTCTCAACTGGGTCAACAAGCTTGTGTCCATAAACAAAGGGAACGATGTGAAAGTTTCCTTTCTCATCAAAGAAGTGAATAGGAGTAGGAGGGTGGTAGGGGTAGTGGCGAAACTGTACATCGTAAGGGTAAGGGGATATGAAATCGGCAAAGATAGAAACAAAGTAGAGAAATAAAAGGAAAAGAAGGGAGTATGCAGCAAGTTTGTTTCTCCTGTAGAGTAATATTAAAAACTTAAACACTCAGTTTTCCCTCCACTTCTCTCTCTCTAATTCTCGGGTCGTTCAGTGCAAGGAGGAGGTCTGAGATTAAATTACCAAAAAGGAGCATAATTCCACCGATGTAGAGGGAGCCCATAACAACAAACAAGTCCTGAGACATAACTGCATCGAACATTAACCTTCCCATTCCAGGCCAAGCAGTAACAATCTCAATCAGGGCAGCCCCGGAGAGGAGATTTGCTATGTCAAATCCAATGAGGGTTAAGAATGGATTTAAGGCATTTCTAAATGCGTGCTTTAGAACAACTCTCCTGTAGGGAAGACCCTTAGCTATGGCCAGTTTCACATAATCCTTGTTTAACTCCTCAAGGACTGTACTTCTAACAAGTCTTAAGAGGCCCGCTATACTCCCAACAACCAAAACCGTTAACGGTACTGCCATGTGCCAGAGCCTGTCCAAGATTTTTCCAAAGAAAGATAGATTCTCGTAGTTCTGTGAAACGACCCCTCCTATAGGAAAGAGTCCAGTTTTTGCAGCAAAAAACATTAGAAGGAAGGCAAGGAAGAAGTTAGGAAATGATATGCCAAATAGTGAGAAGAAAACGATGAGTCTGTCAAGTAACCTATCCTTGTAGACTGCCGCAACGATTCCCAGAGGAACTGATAAAAGCCACGATACGAAAAAGGAAGTAACTGTGAGTTCAAGCGTGTTTAAGAGTCTTTCCTCTATGAGGTCTAAAACAGGTTTATGGTATGCAAAGGAGTAACCGAAATTAAAAAGAAGAGCATTTTTAAGCCAGTACAGGTACTGGAGAAGTATGTTCTGGTCTAAACCGTACATTTTTCTTAATTCTTCTATTGTCTCTTTAGAAATTGATGGATTGAGCTCTAACTGGGTTAAGTAATCCCCAGGAGCAAGTTTTATAACAACAAAGGAAATAAACGTCATCCCTATAAGAATAGGAATCATCTGAAGGAGGCGTTTTATCAGGTACTTAAACATTTCAGAGCCGTAAGTACTCCGTAATCACTTGATTACCGCACTGGAAAACCCTCTTTATTTTAAATCTCTTAACTAACTCCAATTTTCCAAAACCCTCTCCAGATGTAAGCGAAGGAACGTCATTTCCACCTACAACAACTGGAAGGTGAATGAGCCTTATTTCATCAACCAAATCGTTCTTTATGAGCTCCCAGTTAACAGAGCTCCCACCTTCAACCATTAGTTTCTCTATTCCCATATCCTTAAGCTTTTTGAAAAGCTCCTTAAAGTCAACTCTATCTTCACCTGCAGTTATAACCTTAGCTCCCCTCTTCTTAAACTCTTCTATTTTCTCAAGGGGAGCTCTCTTCGAAACGGCAACTACTGTTGGTGCAACTTCTGTATTTAAAACGTTTGAATCTAAAGGAATATCCCCTTTTGATGTAGGAATGACTCTGACAGGATTTTTACCTTCAACGTACCTTACAGTAAGGTTAGGATTGTCGATTCTTACAGTATTTGCACCAACCATTATCCCATCACACTCAGCTCTTATCCGGTGGAGGTACCTGTTTGCCTCCTCGTCCATCAACTTCATTATCTCCTTACTTGAGACTCCCCTTGAGAGAGTGAGCTTTCCATCGATTGTAACCTCAGAAACAATTAAAACGTAAGGTCTTTCCATAATTAAACCTCGTACTCCTTTCCGTATTTCCTGTATAGATAAACCAACCTGTGGAGAAGGGATAGAAATGACATTACAGCTATAAACTCAACTCCATAGGTCAATACTTTATGGTTCCAAGGATAGAAAATTGATGAAAGAAAGAGAAATATAAATGTTTCAGGCCTTCCGAAGAACCCTGTATTTTCAAGGGGGTCCTTTATCTTCCCGGTACTTCTATTTTCATACCCTATCTCAGCATAGGCGACAGGTTTTATAAATGTATGAAGCATCGTTGAAACAACAGCTAAGAGGGCAACCCACTCGTTTGCATACTTTAGGGCAACTGCTCCAAGGACGAAACCATCAACCCACTTATCTGCTATCCAGTCAAAAACAGCTCCAAACTTTGTCGCTCTTTTATTGTTAACAGCAACGTACCCATCACAGAGGTCTAAGATGCCAGAAACGGATAGGAAAAAAGCTCCAATAACTGGATGCTTCGAAAAGTAGAGAACAGCAGATAGCGTTCCAAAGATAACTGCCAAAAGTGTTATTACGTTAGGTGAAACGTTGGCCTTTGCAAATACCCATCCAAAGGGTGAATAGAGTTTCTTTAAGGCATCTCTCTTACTTGTAATGTTCATTACGGTCTCCCAATACTTTCATACGTGCAGAATTGCTCCATGATAGAAGGTTCCCACAGGTTCCTTCCATCAATTACAACCTTTCCCTTAAGTTTATCAAAATCCACGTTCTCGAACTCCTTCCACTCTGTAACCAGAATCAGAGCTTCAGCTCCCTCAAGAGCTTCGTACTTATCCTTTGAGAACGTAAGCCTTTCTCCAAATTTCTCCAATTCCTCCTTAAAAACCCTCTTTGCATTCTCAACAGCAACCGGGTCGTAGGCCTTTACATTTGCCCCCAAACTTAAAAGCCTTTTGATTATTGGTATTGAAGGCGCTTCCCTCATATCGTCAGTTTCAGGTTTAAAGGCAAGTCCCCAAACTGCAACAGTTACTCCTTTCAAGTCTGGAATGTGCCTCAACAACTTCTCAACGGGTTTCAGCTTTTGCCTTTCATTTACAGAGATAACCGATTCAAGTAGTTCAGGTTCCTCCCCTGCCCCTTTAGCAGTGTTGATAAGAGCCTTTACATCCTTTGGGAAGCAACTTCCTCCAAATCCACACCCGGCCCTCAGGAAGTGGGGGCTAATTCTGTGGTCTAAACCCATACCCCTCGCAACTACAGTCACATCTGCTCCGTACTTTTCACAGATGTTTGCAACTTCATTGATAAACGAAATCTTCGTAGCTAAGAATGCATTTGAGGCGTACTTTATCATCTCTGCAGTTGGTAGGTCTGTTATCAAAATGGCAGGCTGAAGCTTTTCGTAGAGTGAGGCAACCCTTCCTGCAACATCCCTATCATCGGCTCCAACTACAACCCTATCAGGTTTCATAAAATCCTCTACTGCCTTTCCTTCTCTCAAAAATTCGGGATTGGAGACAACGTCAAACCTCTTCTCCGGCTCGTCTATTCCTCTCTCCTCTAAGAGCTTCCTTATAAATTCCTTAGCCCACCTTCCAGTTCCTACCGGAACTGTTGACTTGTTAACAATAATCTTGTAGTCCCCGTTATCTATGAATTTAGCTATGCTCCTGTAGGCACTTTCAACGTAGGAGAGGTCTGCAGAACCGTCTGGTCTTGAGGGTGTTCCTACGGCTATAAAGATGAAGTCTGAGTTTTTCACAGCATAGGAGTAGTCTGTTGTAAACTCAATTTTTCTGTTCTCAAGGGCACTCTTCAGAATTTTGTCCAGTCCAGGTTCGTAAATGGGGACCTCACCCCTTTTAAGCCTCTCTATCTTTTCCTCATCAATGTCAAGGCCTATAACTCTGTGACCTAAGTATGCAAAACATGCTCCGGAGACAAGGCCGACGTATCCTGTTCCTATTACAGCTATTCTCTTTTCCAATTTTTTGCCTCCTTCAAAGCTAAACTGTAAAGTAGTCCCAGTTCACTAACAGTCAAATACTCCTTCTCAAAAACATCACAGAAGACCTTAAAAAAAGCAAGCCCTGGAATAATAACGTCAGCTCTGTTTTCCTCTAAACCTACAACGTTCTTTCTCTCCTCTAACGTCATTGAGGAGAGCTTCTTATACCACTTATCTATCACTTCTTTTGAAACCCTGTATCCGTGGACAACTTCAGGTCTGTAAACTTCCATTTTTTCCTCCATTGCAACAACGGAGGTTATTGTTCCTCCAACGGCGAAGGTCTCGAAGTTCAAATCCCTTATTCCTACTTTAACTTCAAGGAGATTTTCAGATACAAACTCCTCTAACTTTAGGAGCTCCTCCTCAGCCGGAGGGTTGGAGTGGAGAAACTCTTCGTACAGAAAAACGACTCCAAACTTTAAACTCTTTAGGAGTTCTATTCTCTCTTTAGTTCCGTAAACGATTTCGGTACTTCCACCCCCTAAATCTACAGTCATTGCATAGCCTGAAGGGTTAAAGTGATAAACGTTTGCCAGAAAGACAAGCTCTGCCTCTTCCCTATCTGAGAGAATTTTAATGTCTATTCCAAGTTCTCTAACTTTATTCAGAAACTCCTCTGAATTTTCAGCAAGCCTTGTTGCTTCCGTTGCTACTGCAGTGATTTTGTCAACATTGTACTTAGAAATTATTTCCTTAAATTCCTTCAAAACCTCTACCGTCCTGTCAATACTCTCCTTTGAGAGAACTTTGGATTCCCTTAACCCCTGACCTAACCTCGTGACCTTTCCCGTTTTAAACAGAGGTATAACTTCTCCATCCCTAATTTCCGATATTAAGAGCCTTGTAGAGTTTGTTCCAATATCTATTGTCGCTAACCTCAAAACCTCCTCCAACTATAATTGAATATCAAATTCTACCAAGAAAGGGGTAGACGAATGTTTACAGGAATTGTTGAGGAAGTAGGAAGGGTAATTTCTGTTAGAAGAAAAAGTAAGGGTGCAGAGCTAACCGTTAAGGGAAAAATCACTACTCAGGAAACAAAATTGGGAGACAGTATATCCGTAAACGGTGTCTGCTTAACAGTAACAGAAATAGGTAAGGACTTCTTTTCGTTCTTCGTTTCATATGAAACTTTGAGGAGAACAAATCTGAAAGAAGTTAAACCGGGTGACTTTGTAAATTTGGAGAGAGCTCTTACTCTAAACAGCAGACTTGGAGGACACATTGTCCAGGGACACGTTGATACGACAACGAAGATAACGAGGATAAAAAGAGAGGGAGAGAGCTTTAAGTTTTACTTTTCACTGCCTTTGAGTTTCTCCCACCTAATAGTTGAGAAGGGCTCAGTCGCAGTTGATGGTATAAGTCTGACAGTTGCAGAAATTTTAAGTTCAGAATTTTCAGTTGCAGTTATTCCCCATACTTACGAAAGCACAAATTTAAAGTTTAAGAGGGCTGGAGATAACGTAAATCTTGAATTTGACATAATAGGAAAGTACGTAGAGAGAATGTTAAAAGTGCCCCAGAGGGGCACCTGACTACTCCTCAACTTCTACTTTAACCTCTTCACTGTGCCATAGGCCGTGAAGGTTGCAGTAGGCGTGAGCGGTTAGGGTAGCACTATTTTCAAGCTTTACTTTGAAAACAACTTCAGATGCTGCCCTTTCAGCTTCAAAGTCTGCCCTTGCAACTAAGAAGTTGTCTGCCCAAAGGGAAACGTGCTCAATCCAGTGCTCCTTTGTGTTTGGGTGTGGAATGTCCTTTCCTACAACAACTCTAACTTCAAACCACTCTCCCTTTTTAACCTTTGCAGGTGCTTCAACTACAGGGGTGTGCTTCCTCTTTCCTTCTGGTTCTGGACCGAATACTTTCATCTTACCTCCTCCAAATTTAGATAGTTTTTATCTGAGCATACCTTGAACTATAACATCAACTGCTTCATCCTCAGAGAGTCCCCTTGCCATCAAGGTTTCCAACTGTTTCTTATCAATACTACCAATTGCAGCCTCGTGGGTAACCTTTGCAGTCTCATCGTTAACAACAACAACAGGAACAGCTTTAACTGTTACATCCTTTCCTCTTATAATTTCAGAGCAGTCAATGTGTCCTCTACACTTTGGAGCATTACCGTAGGTCTCACCTACAAAGGTAGCCTTCGTCTCATCCACGGCAATAATACGGCTCTTTGAAATGCCCCTTGATTCCTCACCGTTGAGGTGGATTACATCCTCAACGTAAATCTCATCGTCCTTCTTTCCAATCATCTTTGTTTCAAATACAGCAATTCCCTTTTTATCTACATTGGCTTTCAAAACTATCCTTACCTTTCCAGCTCTACCTCTTGTCTGTTTGAAAACGGACCTGAAGTAGGCATTTTCACCAATGTAGGCATCAGTTTCCGTTTCCAACTCAACAAACGTTTCCTCTCCGTTGTAGTGAAGGTCTAAGAACTCAAACCTTGCCTCTTTCTCAACTCTAACCTTTAATTTGTTTTTGTGCTTCAGCTTTATTCCTTCAGCCATTGCCCCGTAAACCTGAAACTTAACGTCTGCACCTTCTCCTACAATAATTTCCCCTTCGGTTGTTTGGACTTCTGTAGTCTCTGCAGCTCCAAAACAGAGGGTAACCGGTTCCTCAAGTTTCGTTCCCGGCTCTACGTAAACCTTAGTTTTAACCCCTGTAGGAGTTTCATGAACCTCAGACCTCACTCCTGGAGCGGGATAACGAATAACAACTTTGTTCCTATCAACTAAGAGGTTAAACTTGTTCCTATCAAAGAGTTCCTTTGGAAGTCCTATCTGAACAAATTTTTTTGCTATATCATTAATGGAGTTCTTTGTAGCCATTACTTACCTCCTACAAGCTCAGGGTTTCTAACTTCACACTTAACACACATCGTCTTAAATTTTTCTCCAATTTCCTTTGGATTCCCAGTTTGGACAACCCTACCATCACACATGAGAGTTGCTCTATCGGCTATCTCAGCAATCTCCTCTCTGTGGGTTATCATTAAAACAGTCGTTCCATTTTCCCTCATTGTTTTAATCATGTTTGCTATATCTTCCATGGATGCAAAGTCTATTCCAGAGTCAGGCTCATCTAAAACTGCAAGTTTAGGTCTCATTGCAAGTATCGATGCAAGTTCAACCCTCTTCCTCTCTCCACCTGAAAGGGTATCATCAACAAACCTGCTCAAGTACGTACAGTCGAGCCCTACAAGCTCTAAACACTTAACTACATCAAGCTCTGGGTTGTTCCTACCTGAAAGCTTTAAATACTCCTCAACAGTTATTCCTTCAAACCTTGCAGGCTCCTGCCAGGCAAGTGTCACCCCCAACTTAGCCCTTTCATAAATTTCAAGGCCATTGAGTAGCTTATCCTTAAAAATAATTTCCCCTTCATCAGGAGATTTTAGCTCGTTAATTCCCATAATTAAGCTTGCCAGTGTTGACTTCCCAGCACCGTTGGGACCTAAAATCGCATGTATTTCTCCCTCGTTTACAACTAAATTAACACCTCTTAAAATCGGTCTCTCATCTATTGTAAGTTTTACATTGTTCACTGTAAGAAGCGGTTTCATCTACAACCTCCTTCGTTGATTAATTTAATCTTATTTTAAATTTCCTTAACTGTCAAGGGATAACTTGGCCTTATTGATAAAGATTATCAATTAAGCTCACTCTTTCTGTGTTAATATCTCAAAGTTAAAGTGTACTAAATCCTAATGGAGATATTTGAATTGAAGCTACTAATCGTTGGTGCAGGAGAGGTAGGCAGAGAACTTATAAAGAGGCTCCAGAAGGAGTGGAAGTTAATAGTAATCGACCTTAGTGAGGAAAAGCTTGTAAAGATAGTTGAAGTCTTAAACTCTGAATCCCTAAATAGGGTTAAGCTTATCCAGGGAGACGGAACAAGTAAACTACTTTTAAAGAGAGTAGGGATAGAAAGTGTAACGGCATTTGTGGCCTGTACGGGGGATGATGAGGTCAACATTGAGGCATGTAGACTCGCAAAGGAGTTTAACGTCCCCTCAATATTTTCAGTTTCAAACAGTAGAGAACACGACGAGTGGTACGAAAGGGAAGGGATTGACTACGTTAATAAAGCTGTAGCAACGGCCTCACTCCTTGAAAAACAGATAGAATCTGGAGTCGTTTCCCCTACAAACATAGGTCTTGGACAGGGGGAAATTATTGAGGTAACAATAACTCCTATGTCGATAGTTGCTGGATATCCCGTTGGGAAGTTTACATCAAGAAGATGGAGAATTGTAGCTATTTTTAGGGGGGATAAACTCATACTCCCTAAGCCTAAAACCGTAATAAAACCGGGAGATAGAATTTTAATCGTTGGAGACCCCAAAATTTTAAAGTACATAGCTGGATTAATAAGGTCTGGAGAACCTCAGTTTCCCCTTCAATTTGGGACGGAAGAGGTTGTCTTTTTGGAAAGAAGGAGTGATTCACTTTTAAAGGATGCGAAGTTTTTCTATGAAAACACAAAAGTTTCAAAACTGTCCTTTTATTCATGTGAAGATTTTGGAAAGAGAGTTGTAGAAACCTTTAAAGAAGCAAAATCTGGTGAAGTGAAAGTAAAGAAACTTAACGGTTGCGAGAAGGAGTTTTTTGAGATTGTAAGGGGAGAAAATTTCGGTATTTTAATCATGCCACCTAAGTACAGTGAAATCCCCCTATTTTTTGGTATAAAAACGTTTCCGGTTATTGTTGCAGAGGAGACGTTATCTCCTGTGGTTATAGCTAAAGGAACAACTCCGACTGAGAGAATTTTAGTTCCTGTTTCTGGTTCTTTCAGCAGTTTGAGGGCCCTTGAAGTCGGGATAGAAATCTCCCTAATGACAAATTCAGAATTAACTGCCCTCTATGTATCCCTCTACGAGAATGACCCGAAAATAGAACGGTTAAGGGAAAAATTGGCAAAGATTTCAAGTATGTACAAAAAGAACATTAACTTTAAAGTTAGGTATGGAAATCCAGTAAGGGAGTTTTCCAAGGAGAGTGAAGGATACAATCTATCAATCGTGGGATGTAGAAAGGGAAGAAAAACCAACTGGTTTAATCCTTATCCTCCCTTCCACATGGTTCACCGGTCAAAGTGTACTTCTATGCTTATCTGTGTAGGAGATTAGTATGGAGAGCTCCCTCATTTCCATATTTTTAATAACCATTGGAATACTGTTTGTTCCCTTCTTTAGTAAAGTTTTTAAAATTCCCGTTGCTGTTGGAGAGGTAATCTACGGAATACTCATTGGAAAGACCTGTTTTAACCTTGTTGAATCAAGTGAGCTGATAGACTTTCTATCAAACTTTGGATTCCTGCTTTTAATGTTCATTGCCGGTCTTGAGGTTAAATTTGTAGAGATAAGAAAGCAATCTCCAAAAACAAAAATTCTCACATTTATAATACCAACATTGGTATTTTTGATTGCTCTACTCTTAGGAAGTGAATTAAAACTCAACTTCCTCGTTTCCTTGGTGGTTGGAGCGATATCAGTCGGAGTAGTTGTTTCTGTTCTGAGGGAAAGGGAAATTTTAAATACACGGTACGGAAAAACAATTTTTTTAATAGGAATTGTGGGAGAAGTAATTAGTATTCTGCTTCTGACCCTTGCTTCTCTCTACACGAAGTACAAATTCTCTTTTGATTTCTGGATTGGAATAGTTGAACTTATCCTATTTTTTATAGTTTCACGAATTGTACTTCTGTTCTTACGTAGCTTTGTCTGGTGGTATCCAAACAGATTTAAGTTCTTCTTTGAAAGAAATCCATCTGAAATAGGAGTGAGAATAAGTCTTGCTGTTATGTTTCTCCTTTCAATAGATGCAACGCTTATCCACATTGAACCGATAATAGGAGCCTTTATAGCTGGAGTAATATTTGCAACCGTCTTTGAGGAAACAGAAAATATAGAGGAAAAATTATCAGGTATAAGCTTTGGTTTTCTAATTCCCATATTTTTTATCCACGTAGGAATAGAGTTTCAAATACCAAATTTAGATTTCCAGCTATTAAAGTTTTTACTTTTACTTACCGCTTTAAGCTTTTTAGCAAAGGTATTTCCGTCGGTTCTTCTCAAGTTGGAAGGATTTTCACTTACAAACTCGATAGCCGCGGGATTTCTCCTTTCAGCACCACTAACACTCGTTATTGTGATTTCAGAGGTTGGGGTTAAGTTGGGGGTAATTGACCACCATACTGAAGGAACCTTAATTTTACTTGCGGTATTAACGGGAATCTTAGCTCCAACACTGTTTAACTTGCTCTACAGAAGGGAAGATGAGAGTAGTAATACTTGATGGATACGTCGATGAACCAACGTGCCTTGGAGTTCCTCCCTATATCTCTACTTACGTGAGGTACGTTGCGGGAGCCCTCGTCCTTTCAGGAGTTAGTGAAGAGAGCATAAACTACGTTGCAATCGATGATTACAGGAGAAGTAAGGAAAAGAGGGAGTTAGTTGAAAGTGCCGATGTTGTCTTTCTAATTACTGGGATGACCGTTCCCGGAAGGTACTTGGGAGGAAAGCCCATTACCGAAAGGGAAATTGAGGAGATTGGAAAACTTCCCAACTATAAAGTTGTGGGAGGACCTATAAAGTTTGGATTTACTCTTAAGGGAGGAACAAGGGCAAAGAAGCTCTCATTTGAGAAGTTTGACCTTGTATCCTTAGGGGATGTTGAACTTGCAGCCTACCACGTTGGAAGAGCTCTCGTTGAAGGGAAGGAACTCCCTACTGGAACCTTCAGCTTAAAAAGAACAGCTGAGTTTGTCAACAAAGTTGCTCCATTGGGAGCATTTATTGTTAAGGAACACTTTTACTTCCCCTATGTAATCTGCGAGGTTGAAACTTTTAGAGGGTGCGAGAGGAAACACCACTGCTCCTACTGTACCGAAGGACTCTACGGAAAGCCGGATGAAAGGGAGTTGGAGAAAGTTGTTGAGGAAGTTGGAGCTCTCTACGAGACTGGAGTTAGGTACTTTAGGATAGGAAGACAACCTAACATACTGGGATATAAAGCTCTCAAAGGAAGTGGAGAGTTCCCAAAACCAAACTATGAGGTAATTTGTAAACTGTTTAGGAATATACGGGAAATCGGAAACATAAAAACGCTCCACATAGATAACGTTAATGCAGGAACGATAAACGCATATCCAGAGGAATCTGCCAAGGCCTTGAAGTGTATTGCTACCTACGATACCGAAGGGGATATAGCTCCCTTTGGACTTGAAAGTGCTGATGAGGAAGTAATAAGGAAAAACTACCTCAAAGTTAACCCGGAAGGTGTAAAGAGGGCAATAGAAATAGTTAACGAGGTAGGAGCGTTTAAGGAGAGGGAAAACGGACTTTACAAACTTCTGCCGGGGATAAACTTCCTAATTGGACTTCCAGGGGAAACAAAGGAAACTTTCAGAAAGAACATAGACTTCCTTAAATCCATCTTAGATGAGGGACTCTTAGTTAGAAGGGTAAACATTAGACAGGTCATGGTGTTTGATGAAACTCCAATATCTCAGATGACTAAAAGGACAAAAACGAAACACAGAAGGGAGTTTGAAAGATTCAAGGAGTGGGTAAGGGAAAATTTTGACCTGCCCATGATGAAAAGGGTCTTTCCTGTTGGAACGGTAATAAAGGATGTTCTCCTTGAGGCCTACGATGGAGCACACACGTTGGGAAGACAGATAGGCACCTATCCCATTTTGGTTAGAATTCCGGAGAAGTTGGAACTCTTTAAAAAAGTTGATGTTGTAGTTGTTGGCCACAGGGAAAGGTCTGTAATTGGAGTTCCAGTTCCGATAGAGATTAACAGGATTTCCCATAAACTTTTAACGTTCCTACCGGGAGTTTCTAAGAACTTAGCGAGTGAAATAGTCCTTAAAAGGCCTTTCAAGAACAAGGAAGAACTAATTTCCCTGTTTCCTCAGTTAGAAAAAATATCAAGGGAAATAAAAGTTGAGGGGTAGTACTACCCCTCAACCAATTTGAGAGCTTCCTCTGCAGATACCCCTTCATGAACTATTGCAGCAATGGCTCTAACAATCTTTTCTGGGTCGTCGTGTTGAAAGGCATTCCTTCCAATAGAAACTCCCTTAGCTCCTGCCTTCATTGCTCCTTCAACCATTTCAAGGATTTCCCTGTCGTTACTCATCTTTGGTCCACCAGCGATTACAACGGGAATCGGACAACCTTCCGTAACCCTTCTAAAGGTCTCTGGGTCTCCTGTGTAGGCTACCTTAACAATGTCTGCTCCAAGTTCCGCGGCAACCCTTGCACAGTGAGCTACTGTTTCTGGGTCAAAAGGATTTTCAATGTGTTCACCGCGGGCATACATCATAGCAATTAACGGCATTCCCCACTCTAAACACTTTTCAGAAATTCTTCCGAGGTCCTCAAGCATCTTATCCTCGTTCATATCTCCTAAGTTAACGTGGACAGAAACTCCATCGGCCCCAAGCTTTATAGCCTCTTCAACGGTACAAACTAAAACCTTAGTGTTGGGCTTTGGAGAGAGGTTTGTACTTGCAGAGAGGTGGACGATGAGGCCTACATCCTTTCCCCTCTTCCTGTGTCCATGGCGAACAAGACCTTTGTGAATTATAACAGCATTGGCTCCACCGTTTGCAACTTTATCTATCGATTCCCTAATATTTATTATTCCGGGAATTGGTCCCATTGAAACGCCGTGGTCCATTGGAATAATTACAGTATTTCCAGTTTCTCTATTGATAATTCTCTCCATTCTAATAGCTTTTCCTATTTTCATAGCAAAACCTCCCGAAATTTTAATTTTAGGTGGGATTTTACAGGAAATTTTATTGATTCAACTACTATCTATCTACTCCCTCCCCGAAGGGAGGGAAGTACTTTTCGTATGAAAAGAGATAACCTTCAATGAAATCGCAGAGAACGTGACCTAATGTTATGTGAACCTCTTGAACTCGAGGAGTTGAAAAGTTCTTAACGATAAATGGATAGTCCACAATATCTTTTAATCTACCTCCATCTTTCCCCAAAAAGCCAACTGTTAGAATTCCCATTTCCTTGGCTTTTAAAACAGCATTTACTACATTCTTTGAATTTCCACTTGTGCTTATACCTATTAAAACGTCTCCCTCCTCTCCTAATGCTTCAACCTGCCTTTCAAATATTTTATCAAAAGAGTAGTCATTTCCTACAGCAGTTAGAATTGAGGTATCCGTTGTTAGGGCAATTGCAGGAAGAGCCCTCCTTTCCATTTTGAATCTGCCGACCAACTCTGCCGCTATGTGCTGACAGTCTGCCGCAGAACCTCCATTTCCACAGAGTAGAATCTTTTTTCCCCTCTTTACCCTTTCGGCTATCTCCTTAAAGACATCAAAAATCCTATCCCTGTTCTCCTCTATAAAGGCCCTTTTCGTATCCGCACTCTCAAGAAAACTGTAATAAATCAGCTCCCTCATGCGTTCATCGCCTTTAAGAAGTCCTCGTTTGTTTTGTACTTTCTCAACTTCTCAAGGAGAAATTCCATAGCTTCAACGGGAGACATTGAGGTAAGGAGTCTTCTTAAAATCCAGATTCTGTTGAGTTCCCACTCAGATAGGAGGAGCTCCTCCTTCCTCGTTCCAGACTTATGGATGTTTATTGCAGGGAACACTCTCCTCTCAACCAAGGACCTGTCGAGAACAATTTCCATGTTACCCGTACCTTTAAACTCCTCGAATATAACGTCATCCATTCTACTTCCAGTTTCAACAAGGGCAGTTGCAAGTATGGTTAAACTGCCCCCCTCCTCTATGTTCCTTGCAGCTCCAAAGAACCTCTTAGGTTTGTGGAATGCATGGGCATCTATACCACCAGAAAGTATCTTTCCACTTGGGGGAGTTAACGTGTTGTAAGCCCTTGCAAGCCTTGTCAGTGAGTCTAATAGAATTACAACATCTCCCTTGTGTTCAACTAACCTCTTGGCCTTCTCTATAACTATCTCTGCAACTTGGGCGTGTCTCTCTGGAGGTTCATCAAAGGTAGAGGATATTACCTCGTCTGCCAAAGTATTTCTTTTCATGTCTGTAACTTCTTCAGGCCTTTCATCTATCAGAAGAATTATTAGGTAAGTATCTGGATAGTTTGTTTTTATCGCATTTGCAATTTTTTGTAGTAGAACAGTTTTTCCAGCCCTTGGCGGAGCAACAATCAATCCCCTCTGTCCTTTACCTACAGGCGTTATAAGGTCAACAACCCTCGTTGAAAGTTCGGATGGGTCATTTTCGAGTCTAAACCTCTCCATTGGATGGAGGGGAGTAAGCTGGTCAAACTGGGGTCTATTTTTGGCTACTTCAGGAGGTTCCCAGTTTATCGCATGAACCTTCAAGAGAGCGTGGTACTTTTCCCCTTCCTTTGGAGGTCTTACTTCTCCAGCAATTGTATCCCCCGTCCTTAACCCTAACTTCCTAATTTGAGAGGGTGAAACGTAAACATCACTCGAACTTGGGAGGTAGTTGTTTTCCGGGGAACGAAGGAAACCAAAACCGTCCGGTAAAACTTCTAAGACTCCTACCTTAAAAATGGAACCTCTTCTCTCAGCGTCCTTCTCCAAAATTCTCCTTATTAAGTCATCCTTTTTTGCAGACTTTGTTTCAACACCTAAACTTTTGGCAATCTTTCTTAGGTCAAAAATGCTCATCTTCTGGAGCTTTTCTAAGGAAAGGTTTTCCATTAAATTTTCAGCCATAAAAGGCTCCCTCCGAGATTGGGTTGTTAATAGATATCCTCCTCTCTATTCCTTCCGGCAAATTTCGATATCCAAATACTAAGCTCGTAAAGGGCTAAAAGTGGCAGAGCCATCATAACTTGTGAAAAAGCATCAGGAGGAGTTAAAACTGCAGCTACTATAAATATAACTAAAATAGCTATTTTTCTGTTCTTTTCTAACATTCTGTAATTTATTACTCCAAGCTTTGAAAGCAACCATACAACAACGGGTAATAGAAAAACAAAACCAAAGGCTAAAATCATTTGAATGACAAATGAAATGTAACTACTTATTGTGATTTGAGGAGTGAGCAAATCTCCCATAAATCCAAGTAGAAACCTCAGTCCAAAGGGAAGTATAACGAAGTAGGCAAACGCTGCTCCTGAAAAGAAGAAAAGAATAGAAAAGAACATAAAAGGTAGGATAAACTTCTTTTCATGCTCGTACAGTCCCGGCTCTACAAACCTCCAGACCTGATAGAGAACGTAGGGAAGGGATATTAGAATACCTGCAAAGAAGGAGACCTTTAATGCTGTAAAGAAGGCTTCTGGTGGGGATAGGAAGATAAGCTTACCTTGGAGATTTTCTGGTAGCGGCCTTTCAAGAAACAGGAGAATTTTTTTCTTAAAGGGCCATGCTATTAGAAAACCAACAACAACAGCAATGAAGGATTTAAAAAGCCTTTGGCGAAGTTCCTCTATGTGCTCAGTTACAGGGAGCTCTTCTTCGGGAACGTTGTTTAACTTTTCAGACATATCTCAAGCTAATCCTTGACTTTTATTTTTTCTATACTTTCCTCTTTTTCCTTCTCTGAAACAGCTTCGGATTTCACCTTTCTTTCTTCCTTAGACTCCTTCTTCTCCTCCTCATCCAAAACGCCAGATGAGGCCTTTCTAAACTCATTTATTGCCTTGCCAGTTGAGCGGGCAAGCTCGGGAAGCTTTTTAGGGCCGAAAATGAGAAGTGCTATAACGAGAATAATTATAAGCTCCTGAGTTCCAAGTCCAAACATTTTTTCCTCCAGGATTAATTTTTGGTTGCGGCTTTTAACGATGAAAGAAGCTCCTTCAGTCCCTCAATGTCCCAGTTTTCAATCCTCTTTACAACGGCACTTCCTACAACAAATCCATCAGGAGTATTATACATTTGCTTGATGTGTTGTGGCTTGGAAATTCCAAAACCGACAACGGTTCTTTTTCCGGTAATTTCCTTTATCCTCTTAATATTTTCCTCTATTTCTCTGTAGGCAAGTTCATCCCTCTCTCCTGTTATTCCAGTAACAGAAACGAAGTAGATAAATTCCCCGGTAACCTCACCTATAAGTTTTAATCTATCGTCCGTACTTGTTGGTGCTGCAAGGAAAACTGGGGACAACTTTATTGACTTAACCTTTCTCGAAAAGTCCAAACCTTCCTCAGGAGGGAGGTCTGGAACGATAAATCCATCAACCCCAGCTGACTTTGAATCCCTTATAAACCTATCCTCACCGTAAACAAATATGGGATTGTAGTATCCCATAAGAACGATGGGCTTTTCAGAAAAATCCCTCAGTTTTGAAACAAGCTCTAAGACTCTGCACGTATTTGCGCCCGAGGAAAGGGCTCTCTCGTGAGCCTTCTGGATGGTAGGACCATCTGCCAATGGGTCCGAAAATGGCATTCCAACCTCAACAATGTCCGCATATTCAAGAATAACTTTAAATACATCAAGGGACCTTTTGCAATCGGGGTCACAGGCAGTTGCATATACAATTAAGGGTTTTTCTCCTCTCTTTTCAGCTTCCTCAAAGGTCTTTTTTATCCTTTCCATAACGTCTCCAGAAAAAGTATACTGATAAAAGAGCTATGACGGTCAGTATTCCAAGAAACTTATGTCTAATGATATTTGAAAAAAACTCCTCTATCAAGTTCCCAAATATTAAGTAGGAGGTTGCCCATAGGAGAGCTCCAATCCCATTAAAAACGGAAAAGACAAAGTAGTTGGGTTTAAAAGCACCTAAAACCACAGGAAGTAGAGGTCTAACAATAGGAAAGAACCTACCAAAAATTAAGGAGAGCTCTCCTTTTGTATTAACAAAACTCTTTACCCTCTCAAAGTCATCCTCATTTACGTTGAACTTGTTGGTCAGTTTCCTTAAAGCTTCCTCTCCTAAAAAGTATCCGAGAAAGTATGAAAACTCGTAGCCCAAAAATGTTCCTGTTGATACACAAATAAGGTATGAAACGGGAGATACAATCCCCTTTGCAACTAAGAAGGAAGAGAGGAGAAGAACTTTCTCGGCGGGAAGAATAAGTCCCAACAAAAATGCAGTTTCTAAGAAAGACCAGAGAAAGAGAACTAAACACGAGAAATTAGGATGTTCTTTAATGAATAGAATACTTTTATCAACAAAGGAGTAGAGGGATGAAAATTCCACTTGACACCTTTACAGCTCTAACTTAAACTTTCCAACCACAAGCCAATTATACAGGAGGTTTGAGATAATGAAAAAGGGAATCCATCCTGAGTACAGGGAGACAAGAGTTGTCTGTGCCTGTGGAAACACTTGGGTAACAAGGTCAACAAAGTTTCCTGAAATTAAGGTAGAAGTCTGCAATGCCTGCCATCCTTTCTTTACAGGTAGCCAGAAACAAAAGGTTGTCAGGGGTAGAGTAGAGAAGTTCTTGGCTAAGTACGAGGGTAAATACTAAGGTGAAAGTCAAACTTCTCTCCTCTACTGAGAATTTCATCAAGGTCATAGCTACAGCTGCAAGGGTTTGTTACTCTGGGTTGCCCTTAGAGGAGCTCCTTTCCCGCTACTCGGAGGAGGATGATATTTCACTTATAAAGAGGGTAGTGGGAATGGGGCACCTTTCAGTTGTTGAACATGCAGTTTTTACATTTGAGGTTGATAGGGAACTAAAGGAGGAGCTTTTCAAAATCCTGATGGAGAAGCCCTACCTGAAAATTTCAGAAAGGGAAAGTTCTTTTATAGTTTCTCTTAATTTGAGAACAGCTTTAGAACTTATCTCGGAAATGCCGGAGTTGGAATTTGTAAACTCCCTCAAAGAATTCATTCCAGGATTTCTCATACCTTAGACATTAATCTCTAAGGAAATGCCCTCTCCTTTTAAGAGTTCCTTTAATGCCTCTTCTACTCTCTTTTCCTTTACTTGAGAGATAAAAACCGGTTTAAGGCCAATTTTTCTTAAAATTTCCTCCAACTCATTTGGTTTTACATGTTTAGAAAGTTCTCCGGTAGCAGAATACTCGATGGAAGCTTGGTTCTGGACTAATTGAACAACTGCCTTAAAGTTTCCTTTAGAAGTTGAGATATCTATAAAAGCCCTTGAGATATCCCTTTTTGAGTAGAAAACCTTTCCCTTAAAGTTTTCATCAATGTAAACAGGTACAGTTAAAACATTTGAGAGTGCATACAAAGAGTAAAGGCTAATTAAATTACTCATTACTTCAACAATTTCCTCCTTCCTGGGAGGATTTTTTAATTTTGAGCGAACTTCATCCTTCAAAAGGGCTAAAAGAGAGAGAATGTAGTGGGGAGAGAAAATTGCATTTCCCCTTGACATGTAGGCTTTAAACTCTGGAATCAATTCCGGTATGGAGTCCTTTATAAATTGAAAGACAACTTCAAGCTCTTCATGGGAGAGCTTTGGAAATTTTATTGTACTACCGAAAATTCTATTTATGCTTGTTCTAAGAATCTCTGAAAGTTTAACCTTTAAAGGAAAAACTAATGCTAACTCCACTCTTTCGTTTAAACTTTTGACCTTTAAGAGTATTTCTTCCCCCGGTTTAAATGTTTTATCAGTTTCAAGTTTTGCGCTTAGTATTAAATCACCGACTTTTATTTTTCCTCTACCACCAGATAAGTACTCCAGAAAAGTTGCTCTAAGAAGGTTTTCAAACTCAGAACTTGGATTCCCCTTCCCCTCTCCTTTTGATATGAGCGAAAGAAGTTTCTGCATGTCCCTGTAGGAAAAATTTTCCAACTTGAGGGGAAGGTCTCTGTTGACTCCTTCGATAGGGAGAATTCCTTCTATTCTCCTAATTTCCACACTATCCTCAATCAAAAAGGTCTGTTGATAGGTATCTCTCTCCGGTGTCTGGTAGAACTGTGACTACCCTTCTCTTTATGCCTAACTCATTTGCTAACTTAATTGCAACAGAAACGTTTGCTCCTCCTGAAATTCCCGTAAGGACTCCAAACTTCTTTGAGAGGAGGTTCGTGTAGAACTTTGCCTCATCGTACGATACTGTTTCAACTCTATCTGCAAGGCTCCTATCAAAAATGGAGGGAACAAAACCTGCACCAATACCCTGAATTTTGTGAATTCCCGGATTACCTCCCGAAATAACAGGGCACTCCTCAGGTTCAACGGCAACTGTGAAGCAGTTGCTGTTAACCTCTTTAAACCTCTTTGCAATCCCCGTGAACGTTCCTCCCGTTCCAACACCTGCAACGAAGAGTTCAGGGAGCTCCCCCATCTGCTCCAAAATTTCAACCGATGTCTTTTCGTAGTGAACCTTTGGATTTACCGGATTCTCAAACTGCCTTGCAGGAAAGTACTTTTCAGGATTTTTCTCTATTAGTTCTTTTACCCTTTCAACTGCTCCCCTTACCCCTTTATCAGCCGGAGTTAAAAGGAGCTCTGCTCCATATGCCCTTAAAATTTTCTTTCTCTCCTCACTCATGTTCTCTGGCATAACTATTAAACACCTGTAACCCTTCGCAGAGCAGACCAATGTCAAACCTATTCCAGTATTTCCACTCGTTGCCTCAATTACCGTTTTACCCCTGTTAAGCTCTCCCCTTCTCTCTCCATCTTCAACTATCTCAAGGGCTACCCTGTCCTTTATTGAACCACCAGGGTTGAACATCTCAAGTTTTAGAAAAAGTTCTATCCCTTCAATTTCCACTCTTAAAAGTGGAGTATTTCCTATAGCTTTAAGGATACTTCTTAAGTACGTCTTCATCGGAAATCTCCTCCAGAACGAAAACTTTCCTTCCCCTGACCTCCGTCTCACCTAAAACTTTATCAAATATTGAGGGTTTAAAGACAATAAAGCCACTAACGTGTTTTGAGGCCTTTTTGAAGATAAAGTCCGAAAAACCAAACTCTTCAATTAGCCATTTGAACTTTTCCTCAGGAATCCCCCGAACAATTTCTCCATTTACCAAAAATCTGACAATTTCCCTTTCTAAAAACTGTCTAAGGAATCTTAGTTTTGAATCCCTAGTCAGATTTCTCCTTACAACTTCGCAGAGTTCATCGGGCGATGTCAGATAGTCAAGAATTATTTTCACTATTTCATTTATCCTATCTGGAACAATTGATACAATCCCTTTGTAGGTAATTTTTCTGTGTTTAAACTCCTTCAAGATTTTTCCCGTTGACCCCTTCAACCTCTCCGAGGAATCAACAATTCCACCTACAACAATTAGAGTATTTCCATCTACTTCCTCATGGGTAAATTCTTCTTCAGCATTCGGATCTAAAACAATAACGTTTGAGTAACCCTCTATGGATTCCCTGATTCTAAAGGGAACTTTCGGCTTAAAGAAAGTTTTTAAAAACTCCTCCGCTTGGGGAGAGAGGTTAAAGACAAAGAAGTTTTCAGGAGTCAGGTAGTCCTTAACAATTCCATAGGAGAGCTCCAACTGAACGGCTAAACTTTTCTTTTCAGACGGAAGGAGTTCTCTAAAAAATGAGAGGTCGACACCTACATCAGGATATTTGAACTCAATGTAGGAAAGGTCAACTGTCCCCTTCCTCCTAATCACTGCAGAGTCTGGAACTTCGTCTCCTTTAAACCCTAAAAACTCAACATCCTTGCACTTCTCTATCAACTTTCCCGGTTTAATTTCAGGAATATCTCCCTTTCTCAAAATACCATACTTTCCCTTAACAACCTTGTATGCCGTTCTATTCAGAAAATCACCTCTTCCTGGATTAAAGAGGAATTTCAGTCTTTTTACTCCTAACCTGTAGAGTTCCTCACAAAAAATCTCCCTCGGCTTTTTGAACTTCACTGAGAGCTCCCTTAGAGTTAAACTTAACTTCCAAATTATATATGGAGGTTAAGGTTGAAAAAGGGAATAGCAGAAGTTCCGGGAATTCTCTGTGGAACGGCATTTGCAGGTATAAAGAGAACGGAAAAACCAACTAACAGACCTGATATTTTAGTTGTTGTAACAGAAAAATCTTCCGAGTTTGCCGCCGTTTTTACAAGAAACGATGTAAAGGCTGCTCCTGTAAGGGTAAGCATGGAAGTAAGGGGAAAGGTCTCTGGAATTGTTGCAAACAGTGGAAACGCCAATGCATGTACAGGAAAGAGAGGGTTGAGCGATGCCTACGAAATGTCGAAATTAACATCTCAACTAACAGGGAAGGGAAAGTTTTTAGTGGCTTCAACCGGAGTAATTGGGGAGCCCCTTCCAATGGATAAGGTTAGAAAGGGAATTGCCGAGGCCGTTTCTAACTTAGGAGAGGCAAGAGGGGAGGAACCTGCAAGGGCAATTATGACAACCGATACATTTCCAAAGACCTCTTTTAAGGAAGGGAATGGTTTTGTAGTAGGGGGTATAGCAAAGGGGGCTGGAATGATAGACCCCTCAATGGCGACAATGCTCTCCTTTGTTGCCACCGATGCTGATGTTCCAAAGGAGCTCCTTGAAAGGGCCCTGAGTGAGGCCGTAGATGTTTCCTTCAATTCAATTACCGTTGACGGTGATATGAGCACTAACGACTGTGTATTTCTACTCTCAACGGGGAAATCCGGAGTAAAAGTAGATGAGAGAAATTATGGAGAATTTAGAGATTTACTAACCAAAGTTTTGGAGGATTTAGCCTACCAGATTGTCAAGGACGGAGAGGGAGCAACAAAGGTGGCAAAAATTGTTGTTGAAAAGGCAAGAACAAAAGAGCAGGCAAAAAAGGTTTCAAGGAAGATTGCCCTATCTCCCCTTGTTAAGACAGCCCTCTTTGGTTGTGACCCGAACTGGGGAAGAATAGCTGCAGCTGCCGGGGCTGCCTTGGCGGGAGTTGATGAAGAAAAGTTGGAGATATACATAGGGAACTACCTCCTCTTTAAAGGTGAAAGAGCTTCTTACAGAGAAGAGGACGTTTACAGGTATATGAAGGAAAACAAAGAGATTGAGATAAGGGTAGTTTTAAATCAGGGAAACGAGAGTTTTAAGTATCTAACGTGCGATTTCTCCTACGACTACGTGAGGATAAATGCCGAGTACAGAACGTAAGGTACTGCTAATAGATGCCGGTAATACAAGGGTAAAGGGAGCTCTCTCAGAAAACGGTAAGGAGTTTAACTCAGTTTTTAACGTACCAACTGATAAATTTCGTTTAGAGCTCCTCTCCCCTTTTTCAAATCTCCCGATGGCCGTATCTTCTGTTGTTCCTGAGATTTCAAAAATTATTAAAGGGAAATTCCCTAAAGCTTTCTTTGTCTCTCAAAAGTTGAATTTACCTATTGAGATTAACTATAAATCAGAACTTGGAGCTGACAGAATCTCAAACATGGTTGGTGGACTTTTTTATGGCAGTAGTTTTATAGTTGGGAGCTTTGGAACTGCAACCGTTATTGACATAGTTGTTGACAGGAAATTTCTTGGTGGTTACATATTTCCCGGAGTTGAAACAATGGTAAAGGCACTGAGTAGATTTACAAGGAAACTTCCTGAAGTTAACATTACTCCTTCTTTAAACCCTGGTAAATCTACAGAGAAGTGTATCTCCTCTGGGATTTTCGTCTCAACCGTTGGAGCTCTATCGTTTGTTCAGAGAAAATTCAACCTTCCAACCATAGTTACCGGTGGATACGGAAGGTTAATTAAAGGGTTTTTAAATAGGACAGCCCTTGACGAGAATCTAACCTTCAGGGGAATCTATAGGATTTTTGAAATTAATGGGGGGAATTCCCCCCAATGATTACTTTCCAAAAACTTCCTTAGCTGCAGCTTTAAGTGCAGAATCGTTGTTCTTAACTGCTGCCATCATAGGATTTGTTGACTTTTTAGCTGCCTCGACAAATTTCTGAGGGGATTTCAACTTAGCTTTGAGCTGTGCCTTTGAAGGAGCTAAGCCTCCGTTATGGCATCCGGCACATTGGGTTTCCCAAACTCCTGCTGATGCTGGAAGTGAGAAGAGAACTGCCAATGTTAGAGCTCCAAAAATTTTTCTCATACCTTTCCTCCTTACTAAAAGTTTCTTCACAAGGGTAAATTTATCTTACATTTGAAGTAAGTCAAATGATAATAGTCAATCAAGAAATCTCTTCTTTTTTAGGAGGGGGAGCTACTAAAATCCCTCTATCCCTCCACACAAACTTTAGTGCATTTGTAGGACATACATCAACACATTCGGCACAGTTCCAACAGTAAACACTTTGACTTTCACCTATGCTTGGGTTGATTCCCATTGGACATCTCGTATCACAAATTTTACAGCCAACGCACACGTTTTTATCGTAGTGAATAACGAGCTGTCTCCACTTAGCAATTAAAGCAAGGATAGCTCCAAGGGGACACAGGTATCTACAGAAGAATCTCCTCGTTATTAAGTTCAGTAAAAGGACAAGTACAACGATAAATACTTCTGGAGTGATATGTTTGTAGAAAACGTAAAACATAGTTTCCCTTCCAACAAGTCCTGGAGGAGACCACCAGACGAACATGGGATATCCAACAATCATTGTCGTTAAAAGTTCAGCAATGAGGGCAAACCAGAGGGTTTTCTTTGCCAACCTAATTAAGTCTGGCCTGTACTTGAGCTTGTTTCCATACTTTGGAATTAGTCCAAGTATCTTATCCGTTAAAAGGGATAAAAACTCTATTGGACACATCCAGCTACAGAATACCCTTCCCATTAAAAAAGCAAGGGTAACAGGAACAACCATTCCCACCAAGGATGGCATGTAAAAGAATTTCGCCGTTAGGATTGATTCGAGTCCTTCCAAAGGAGAAACAACCCATAAATTACCCACTCCTAAAGATTGGAACCAACCCTGAATGAAGTTTATATCCCAGTAATAGTTTGTAAAAGGGTTTCCAACAACAGTGATAAAACACCCTGTTAAAAAGAGGTAGCGCCAAACTGTTATCCTTTTCCAAAAGACCTTTTTTCCGGCCAATTCTTCACCCCTTAGGATTTCTTTATATCCTCAAGTTTTATCTCTTTTATTTTCTTCCACTTAATTGGCATTATTGTTATAGCTTTTTTTCCGTTATTTTCTGGTAAAGTATCAGCTATACACGAATAGGCACATATACCACAGCCCGTACAGTTTTCCTCAACAATGTAGGGTCTGAAGTCATGGTCAATCTTTATTGCAATTCCTGAGAATGGACAAACGGAAAAACACGTCTTGCACATAAGTCCTGTTTTATTCTGCTGCCAGGTAACACAAATTTGCCTGTTTATTACAGCGACACCCATTCGTACTTCTTCTTTCTTACATGGAACTAAAGAACCGGTAGGGCAAACTTCAACACACTTCATACAGAGGTAACATGGTTTTTCAAGAACATCAACGTGAGGTGTTCCTGAAAAAACACCTCCATCTCTAATGTCAAAGTACTTGATGCAGTGGTAAGGACATACCTCCCCACATCTTCCACATCTTATACACTTCTGGGCAAAGATATTTTCAGGAACAGCTCCTGGAGGTCTCAAAACGTTTGGCCCGATGGGAGATTTAACCATTGTTTTTGGATTTTTCAAGTTCTTTAAATTGCAGGAAGTAAGAACTCCAGAGATAAAAGCTCCTAAAGCAACCTTTAAAAATTTCCTTCTATTTTCAGTTTTCTTCCTTTTCTCCATTTTCATCTTCCCCAAGCCAGGCTCTTTCTGCTTCCTTTTCAGCCTTCCTTAGCCCTCTGAATGGATTTATTGGATAAATCTCTCCTTCTTCAATTTTTTCAAATTCGTCCAAAAAGTGAGCTTCTATTACGGCAACTTGAAGAACACCATCGATACCTTTTATGGATTTTTCCATTTCTTCAAGGTCTTTGTACCTTAAAGCATCAAGAACAACTACTATGTGATAAGCATTTTCCTCCTCCTTTAACCCTCCTCCGTAAACTTCAACTCCTGGAATTTTTAAAAGCTCCGTTTCAACTTCCTTACCCTTCTCAGGGGTTGTTGTTACAACACAGCTGACAATAGGCATCAATCACCTCTCTTTTATATACTGAAACTCCGATTAAATAAAGAAAGGAAACTTAGGAAAAGGGGAGGGAGGAACCCTCCCACAAAATTACCTTTGGTTGGGGTCAAGTTCTGCATTGTGTAGGTAACCACCTTTAACCTTGACGAGCTTAACAAGGTACTGCTTGAGAGGTTGAGCTGGTGCATACTTCTTGATTCTACAAGCACAAATCTTAAACTCAGGCTGTTTGGAACCAGGGTCAAAAGCGTCAAGGGTACAGAAGTTAATCATCCTATCCTTGTGCTGGTCGTACCAGTAAACAAAGACCATTCCTTCCATTGGACCTTCGTCCGTTGAAATTCTTGCAGGAAGGATGTTTCTTCCACGGCGAGTTTCAACGAGAACAAGGTCTCCAGGATTTATTCCAAGGCGCTGAGCATCCTTCGGGTTAATTTCAACCCAAGCGTGAGGATAGTCTCCCGCAAGCTCTGGAATACGTCCAGTCATGTCTCCTGAGTGCCACATGTCAATAACCCTACCTGTTGACAGGTAGAATGGATACTCAGCATCTGGTGGCTCAGCAGGTCCTTTGTAAGGTCTGAGCCAAATCCAGAACTTGTGGTCCTTATGGAGGTGTCCGTAATCAACAACCTCCCAACCTTTTAGTCCGTGTTTCTTAACAAACTCTGTAGCAAGTGGGTCTTTTCCTACTACGAATCTCCTTAATGTTCCACCTTTCCTTGCAATCTCAACGGTTGGTGCAGGCCACTGAACACCGTCGGGCCTTTCGAGGAGAACCTCATAAGTGGCTCCAGCAAGTGTTGAGTCCCTACCTTTAGTTACATGCTGAGCGTATTCCGTCCAGACAGCTTTTGAGAGCTCCCACCATGGGTCTTTCTTAGCAGCTTTAATAAACGGAGCTACACACTGGTAAACCGTGTGAGCCCTTGCACGGAGTCTTGGGTCCCTTTCTCTTCTCAGTTTTTTAGCAAGGACTTGAGCAAATTCAACGATAATTTGAAGTTCAGGTTTTGTATTACCTGGAGCCTTAACTGCAACAGGAGTTAACTGTGAACGACGCTCAGTACAACCGTAAACTCCGGTCTTTTCAAAGTGGAAAGGAGTTGGGAGAATTAGGTTTGCAAATTCAGTAGTCCTTGTTGGGAATATTTCGTTAACTACTACAAAGACATCATCCCTTGCAAATCCTTCCCTGAACCTTCTCATGTTTGGAAGAGACTGGAGAGGTGTTGTTTCCTCTATCCAGATGAAGTGAATAGGTTTAAGTCCAGGGAATCTCCTTCTGTCCTCCTCTGTATAGGAAATCGCTGAGAACATCTTAACAGTGTGATAACCAGGCTTTGGAGGTATTGTTCCCTTTGGAACTCCCCATATTCTCTCAAGGTCTTCTCTCATTGCTTTAGATTTAACTACCCTGTGACCAGGAAGAATGTGACAGAGTCCACCACCTTCACGAACACCACCACAGGCGTTTGGCTGACCTGTTAGTGAAAGGGCGTCAGCTCCATCCTTACATACGTTTCCTGTTAAGAGATGGAGGTTTGTAACAAGGTTGTTAACCCAAACACCACGGGTCCTCTGGTTAAGACCCATAGTCCAGATGGAAACAGTTCTTGTTGTAGCAAATCTCCTTGCTACTTTGCGAATCATTTCAGGAGTTATGTTTCCACCACAAATTTGAGCTGCGTACTCAGGTGTGTACTTTTGGAGAAATCTCTTGTACTCTTCAAATGAAACTTCGTGACCAATGAGAGGTACTTTATCTCTACCCTTCGTAAAAATGTGGAATGAACAGTACTTACTTACAAAGTCCTTATCGTAAAGTTCTTCATTAACAATTACATGAGCCAATGCGTTAAGGAGTGCAAGGTCCGTTCCAGGCTTAAACTGCATGTGGATATCTGCAATCTTTGAAGTAGGAGAAACCCTTGGGTCAACGTTGATTACCATGTAACCACCAGGGTTTTTAAGCTTGTTGTGCATAATACGGCGGTATAGAATTGGGTGACACTCGGCTGTGTTTGAACCAATAATGAAGACTGTTTGAGCCTTGTCAAAGTCTGCATAACCACCTGCTGGTTCATCCGTTCCATAGGATGTTAAGTAACCACCAACTGCTGAAGCCATACAGAGCCTTGGGTTACCCTCTACATGGTTGGTTCCAATACACCTGAAGAGTTTTTGGAAGAGGTAGGTTTCCTCCGTTAAAGCCTGACCTGAACCGTAGTATGCAATTCCGGACCACCCAAAAGGTGTCCACTCCCCTTTCTTAATGGCTTTAATCATTTCATCGGCAATGATTTCGTAGGCCTTTTCCCAGGAAATAGGCTTAAATGGTTCCTTCTTGCTCTTTCTATAGAGAGGTTGAGTTAACCTATCTGGATGCCTAAAGAGCTTGTAGAAGAGCATTCCCTTCATACAGAGAAATCCAAAGTTAATAGCCGAATTTCTCTCTCCCCTTATAACGGCAGGCTTCCCATTTCTAAAACCTAACCAAACCTTACATCCCGTTCCACAGAAACGACAAACTCCCCTTACCCAGGTGTAACCACCTTCCTCCTTGTAAGCTGGAGATTTCTTAACTTCTTCAGGAATTCTCATTAAGTTTTCACCAGCTTTAGCGTCCTCTCCTAATGTAACTCCATCTGCCTTTATCTTTAAATTAATCCCCACAAGAGATGCTGCAGTTAGGGCAGCACTCTTTTTGAGGAATTCTCTTCTTCCAACTCCCATCGTACCCTCCATTAAACAATTTTTAAATTACTCAGCATGGAAATCCTTAGCTGTTTTAATTTTACTTACGCCATTTCCATGGAATTCAAAGATGTGAGCCTCATGGCAGTCCCAACACTTGGCTCCTGGTTTCTTCTCCTGCATTGTTACAACTTCCTGGTAGTGACAAGCCATACATTTAGTTATAGGAGGAATCTTGTGAAAATCACTAAATGTTCCATGACACTGGAAACAGCGAACGTTGGCAATTGCATGTCTTGAATGTGCCCACTGCTTGTAAACCTTTGGGGTTGTTTGTTTGTGACAAACTCTACATTGTTGCTGCTGAGGTGGTAAATTCTGAATGACGTTTGGTGGAACTGGGTGTTGGTCTGCCATTGCCAGCCCGCTTCCAGCAAACACAAGGCTGGCAATCAGCGATAGAGTTTTTCCTTTCACTTTGCACCTCCCCTTATTGATTTAAATACCTTTATCTATTATTTTACTCTTTATTTTCCTTTTTGCCAAAGAACTCCTTTAGCTTCTCCTCAAAGTCAAAGCCATGGCCAACGTACCAGTGACAGGTTAAGCAATCGCCCTTAATCTCACCAGACTTAAGTTTTTCATGCATGACGTTATCAGGTAAAGCCGTGTGACATCTTTCACAGTTTGAAACAAATACGTAGTGTTCTCTTTCTTTCCTCTTTTCTATCCAGTGTTCGAGATTATCACTGTAGCCACCTTTAAAGAAATGAGCAATTGCATCATTGGTACCAAACTTTGACTTGTTTATCAAGTAAGAGAGAACACTGGTATGTGGGAGGTGGCAGTCTGCACATCCAGCCCTTACTGCTCCCCTCTTGTTCCCAAGAGGACCGTGAGGACCTTTCTCCCACGCTTCAAACATCGGTTTCATTTCGTGGCACGAACCACAAAACTCCGGTTCAGCAGTGTTTTCAACCATCTGGGCTGAAATGAGAGCTCCCACTCCAGCAATAACAATTCCTACAATTCCCCCTACTATAAAGGCTTTAGTTTTCTCGTTCACTTTTCCCTCCTTAGCACATAAGGAATTTCTTATAAAGCTATTTAATTATAGCTAAACAAAATAAAAAGTTCAAGGTTTATTAATAATCGTCATCAGTAAAGTATTTTTTTAGTTCTTTAACCTCTTTTCCATTTGGATTTATAGAAAGCATACCGGAGTAACATTTAAATGCACTGTCCAAATCACCTCTCTTTAAATAGCCTCTTGCCGCCCTATAGTAAAGTTTATAAGCCTTGCTTTTATTCTCTTGTATATCGTTGTATACAGCTTCCATGTACAAAAGTCTTGGGTCTGATGGGGAACAATATTTCTTTGCACTTTCAATCTCGTCCTTTGCCCCTTCATAGTCGGAGGCTGTTATGTACTGGTCTGCAAAGAGGAGATGGCGGGTGCAGAGGTCAAGTTTTTTCGGATTGACGGGGGAAGAAATGGGGAGCTCCTGAGAAGGTTTTTCAGAAATTTTTTCATCCAAGGGGGATTTTTGAACAGGTGGAACGTACGATAAATTCCTCTTTTTTGAGGTTCCACATGAGACTATAAAAAAGAGGATTAGTAGAACGGCCAATCTACGCATGGTTACCCTTCAACTTTTTAAGATAGGGTGAATTTGGATTAGCAAGTTCAAGTTTTTTTATAACTTCTTTGTAAGCTTCTTTATCTCCTTTCTTCTTAAAGATTAAAGCAGCTTTGTAGTAGGCCTCTTCTGCAGCAGAAGAAGCTTCAGGTAAATCCTCTCCAAGGCTACCGCTGTACAAATTTCCAAGTTGGTAGTAAGCCAAAGCATTCTCAGGGTCAACTTTCACAGCTTCTTGAAGTTCCTTAACAGCCTTTTGAAGGTAGGTCAGTCTTTCTTCGTCTAATCTGTCCGATTCTCTCTGTGCTTTTGAAATTAGTCTATCTAAATCCTCTTCTTTTACTCCCATTTTTGAAAGCATTTCTTTATACTTTTTAGTATCCTTCTGGCTAAAACTGTCAGGAAATAGTTTTTTCTTTGTATAAAGGTTCATCAACTCTTCTATTTGGAAAAAGTTAAAGCCTTTTTTCTCCAAGTTTTTGTAGAAATCTGCATAGATTTTTTTAACGGAAGAATCATCTAAATTAAGAGATTTTTTGTAGTAGAGCATTCCTAAGAGCATGTGAAGGTCAGAAGCCACAGACTTAACGTGAGGGTCCCTAAGTTTTGCCTTTTTCTGAACTGCATTTGGAACAGTTCCATTAGGATTTTTTCTCATTAAAGGTTCTATTTCTTTCAAAGCTCTTTTTGCTTTTTCTATCCCATCATCAAATTTGTGGTTATGGTAATCTCTATAGATACAGTAGAAGTACACAGGTGGATTTGAGAGAAACGACTTTGGACACTGAATTTCCTTTTCTATCCTCTTTTGAAATGTTGCCTCTTTAGAGTAAGCTGGGAATGAAATCAGAGATAGAACTAAAACTGCTGGAAAAATCCTTTTAATCAAGATAACCTCCTGGTGGGATAATTAAGAAAGGGGGGCAAAAGCCCCCAATTGACTATTGAGCAGTTTGTCCGTAACGCTTGAGGTAGAACTCTGCAATCTTTCTGAGTTCAGACTTGGGCATACCCTTGAACCACTTGTGCTCAGGTCTGCTGAAGAGTTCTTTCTTAAACTTAGCCCAGTCTCTCTTATCCTTTCTTGTACCTTTTTCCTTAACGATTTCATCAGCTTCAGGAATGAGCTCAAAGTAGAATCTTTCAGCAACTTCAAAGAGACCATGCCAGTGTGTCCAGTCAGGAGCCATCATAGAAGCACCGTGTCTTGCCCTACGTCCTTCGTGGTGCCAGAGGAGGAAGTATGTCCACTCAATCTTCTCGTTGAACGGTGTTGGGTCGATGAGGTGTCTGCTCTTGAGGAACTTGATAATCTTGTTAGCAGGAATTCCAAACTTGGTGTTGTAGAGATTTACTAAGTTATCAAACTGGTAGTAGAATCCATCTACCCATACTCTTTGGTGGCATGCAGCACAAACCTTCTTCATTTCAGCACGCTTAGCCTGCCAGTTAGGCTTGTGCTTGGAGATTGGTGGACGGAGTGTCCAGGATAGCCTTGCACCAACGTCGTGTGTAGCTTTAGCTCCTGTTACAGATGCTCCCATGTGACATGTTACACAGTTTGGAGCTTGGTAGTAGTCCTCTCCGAGAACCCATTTAGCCCTATCGAGAGTTTGTTCAATTTCAGATTGGTGTGCTTTGTAGGCGATACCGTGCTTTGAAAGCTCCCAAATCTCAATCTGTGGATGGTCAGGTCCCTGGTGACACTTACCACACATGTCAGGTTCACGGACTTGCTTGAGGCTGAAGGAGTGTCTGAAGTGACATGCAGCACAGTTACCCTTTGAACCGTCAGGGTTAATTCTACCTATACCCTCGTTTGGCCAAGGTCCAAGAACAGGAAGTCCGTTCTTAACTGGAATTGTTCTACCGTGACACTGGGCACAACCTAAGTTAAAGAGAGGCTCTCCCTCAACAATCCTTCCGAGAACGTTGTCAAGAGAACCAACGAACTGTGCAGCCTTTGCGTGGTGGGATTCTGTAACTTCTTTTTCTTCCTTAGGGTGACACTTTCCACAGTCAAGAGGAGAAACGATTGTTGAGATTGTGAATCCAAAGTGCTGGAAAGCGTCCTTGTCTCCCTTGTTTGCCATGTGACACTCATAACATCCAACTCAGCCTCAGCGTGCTTGCTCACTCCCCACTGCTGAACAAGGGCCGGGTTCATACCCTTGTGACATCCAAGACACGCTTGAGACTCTTTTGAGATGTTTCTCAGGGCTGCTTGGGAATCGGTAGTATTAAGACCTATTACTGCAGCTGCAGCAAAGGTTACAGCAAGCAGCCCTGTGCGAAGCTTGCTTAGCTTCCCCTTCATGGTTTCCCTCCTTTTTGGTTGTGTTCCTCGATATAGTGATTTTATTTTAGTTAGTTTGTTGTGTCAAGAGTTTTTTTTACAACTATACTAATATATTAGTTAATTTTTATGAAAGAGGTAAACTAATTTCAAGTTCCGTTAAATTCAGCATCCCCAAATCAACACATGGCTTATTTTTACCATGAAAATCTGAACCTCCTGTAATAAATAAACTGAGCTCTTCAGACATTTCCTTTAAAATCCTTACATCGGGAGCTCCATGCCTGTAGTGGTAAACTTCCACTCCGCCAAGTCCTAACTCCTTTGCCTTTCTCAGGAAGCAGTAAACTTCCCTGTAAGAGATGTTCATCGTAACAGGATGGGCAATGACAGGAATTCCTCCTGATTCAACTATCAATCTCAAAACTTCCCTGTAATCCAACTTTTTCCTATCAACACCTAATGACGATAAAAAATCTATCGCTTCTTCTCTCTCTTCAAAGTGACCTAAATCAATTAATACCCTCGCTAAATTGGGCTTTCCAAAGTTTTCTCCAAACTCCTTCACCATCTCCTCGTAACTAATCGAATATCCCTTCTCTTCAAGCCTGAAGCAGAGCTCCCTGTTTCTCTCAATCCTTGAGTTTCTGAAAAACTCCACAAGCTGTTTCATCGAGGGAGAGTTTGGATTAAAGTGGTAACCTAAAATGTGGAGTTCCCTCCTTCCCTCTCCCAAAAATGATGTATCTGCAGTAACTTCAATTCCCGGAATTACGTTAATTCCTAATTCCTTTCCCTTTTTAATAGCCTCTTCTATACCTGAAACTGTGTCGTGGTCGGTGAGGGATAGGTGCTTTATTCCCCTCCTCTTTGCAAGTTCAACGATTTCAGATGGAGTCAACGTTCCGTCAGAATGGGTTGAGTGGCAGTGGAGATCTACCTTCTGCAGAGAAATGCTGTCCATTCTCCCTTACTCCTTTGAGATTCTAACTTAAAACCTACCCCTTCAACCTCCTTTAAAAACTCCCCAGCCTGAGACTTTAAAATTCCAGAGAAAATAGCTGTATTTTTTGTTCTCTTGTAAATTTCCTCTAAAAGTGGAGAAAGTAGGTGCTTTTCAATATTTGCAACCACAACGTCAAATTTGCCTGAAACACTATCAATGCTACCTTGAACAAACTCCACTCCCGATATACCACTTAAGGAACTATTTCTCTCAACTTCCTCTTCAATTCCCTCCTGAATATCACAGGCAACGACTCTTCCTGCACCTAACTTTTTGGCAAGGATGGAGAGAATTCCACTTCCCGTTCCAACATCTAAAAAGGAAATTCCCGGCTTTAAAGTTTCTTCCATGTATTCAATAACCAACTGAGTTGTCTCGTGGGTTCCCGTTCCAAATCCCCTTCCTGGGTGGATGTAGATAACTACGGAGTTTTCTGGTTCCTTAAATTTTCCCTTTTCCCAGGAGGGAACAATCCAAATCCCCTTTGTTATCTGAACGGGTTTATAGTACTTCTTCCACTCCTCGTTCCAATCCCTGTCCTCTAAGAAATTTTCCTCAATTACGTACTTAGAAATGTCATCTGGAATTTCAACTTCCTGTCTAAAGTAGACTCTGAATAGAACTTCTTCACTCTCTGAAACTATTTCAGTTCCGAGAGTTCCTAAAACAAAAACTTCGTCGGACAACCTTTCAAATTCATTCCTTGGAACCTTAAGTAAAATCTCCTTATACCTCAACATAAATCCTCCTAACCCTCTGGCTGATAGAGCACATCAATTCGTAAGGAATCTTGCCTATTTCTTTTGAAACTTCCTTAAATGGAATTTCCTCTCCATAAATAATAGCTGTATCATCCTTCTCAACTTTAACGTTATTAACAGAAACTACCGTCATATCCATACAGACCTTTCCTCTAATGGGGCACAGCTCTCCATTTAAAAGAAATTTCCCTCTGTTCGAGAGCTCCCTCGGATAGCCATCGGCATACCCAAAGCTCACAACAGCAATTCTCTCCTTTTTATTAGTTCTATAAGTTCTTGAATAGGAAACTGAAAAGTTTGGAGGGAGTTCCTTAACGGTTAAAACTTTTGCCTTTACCTCCATTACCTGTTCTAACTTAGGGTAGCCTTCACATGGCTCTACACCGTAGAGTGAAAGGCCTACCCTTGAATGGGTTAAAATTCCATTAAGCTTGAACCTTACAGCTGCACTGTTTTCCGAGTGAACTTCAACTTTATTAAATTTCCTCTTTAATTTATCAACAAAGGATTTAAACTTTTTCAACTGAAATTTTGTGTATTCGTAGTCCTCATCTGCAGAGGAAAAGTGGGTCATAACACCTATAAGTTTCGTTTCCCGAATCTCCTCTAAGAGTTTGTTCCATTCAGACTCTAAAAATCCTAATCTTCCCATACCCGTATCAATCTTAAGGTGGAAGGAAACAGAGAGCTCCTTAACAAGTTTAAGCTCATCAAAATCGTAGACAACGGGCGTTAACCGGTACTCCTTTAAAAACTTTTTTCCCTCTGAAATTGTTGAAGACATAACGAGTATAGGTTTCTTTATCCCCGACTGACGGAGCTCTGCCCCTTCTTCGTAGGTTGCAACACAGAAACCGTAAACAGAGGTATTTTCCTCCAAAGTCTTTGCAACTTGTACACTTCCATGGCCGTAAGCATTTGCCTTAACAACAGCATAAATTCTCTTTTTTGAAAGTTCTTCTATCTTCTTGAAGTTTCTAATTAACCTGTCCAAGTGAACTTCAGCCCACCTAAGCATCTACTACCTTTTTAACGAGGAGTTTGTTTCCCTTAATTCCAACAACTTTAACCTTGTCCCCATAGTTTAGCTTCTCCTCACTGTAAGCGTTCCAGACCTCCTCCCCTCCTGCACCCAAGGGAAACCTTATCTGATAAGTGAAATCGTCCGTTTGAGAGACAACAATTCCCTCCTGCGATTTAATCTCATTTAGAACTTCACGTATTCCCTTAATTTTCCTAACGTACTTAAAGCTCAAGTAGTAGAGAATACCAGTTGTCAGTGTAAATATTACGAGAGCTCCAAATATCCCTTTAAAAACAACTAAATAAATCCCTGAGAGGATAAAACCGAAACCTATTGGAAATACGTAAGCCGTAAAGAAGGAGAGTTCAAGAATTAGAAGGATTAATCCAAGGAAAAAGAGGGCTATTCCCAACTTAACTTCCATTCTTCTTCCCTATTAAATCTAAAAGTGAATCAACAGACGGAGGTAAAAGAACAATTTTTGAGTTTTTTGAAGATGCCATTTTTTCAACGGACTTAACAAAGTCGTCACCTAACAAGAACTTTCCTGCAAGTTCTGGATTGCCAACGGCTTCAATAACACTTTTAACGGCATTTGCTCTTGCTTGACCTATCCTCTCTATTGCCTCTGCTTCCTGCCACTTTGCAAGTTTGTATCCCTCTGCTTCAAGAACTGCAGCCTTTTTCTTACCCTCTGCCTCGGTTACCATTGCCCTCTTCTTCCTGTCTGCCTCTATGAGCATGCTCATTGCCTGAACGATGTTAGCTGGAGGCTCAATCTCCTTTACTTCAACTCTGTTTATTAGGATTCCCCAAGTTCTTGAAGCTCCCTGAAGAACCTCCTTAATTTTTGCATTTATCTTGTCACGGGACGATAGAATCTCGTCCAACTCCATACTTCCTATGATGTCCCTCAGGTTCGTCTGAATCGTTTGAATTATTGCATATTCAAGGTCTTCAATGTTGTAAACTGCATCCTCAGGTTTTACAACTGTAAAGTAGCAAACGGCATCAATTCTAACCAAAACGTTGTCCTTTGTTATTACCTCCTGTTTTGGAATGTCCAAAACCCTTTCCTTCAGGCTTACCTTAGCTCTGACTTTATCAAAAAATGGGAGAATTAAGTGGAGACCTGCTGTTAAGGTTCTGTGGTACTTTCCTAATCTCTCAACAATCCAAGCCTCCTTTTGAGGGACAACCTTTACGCAGGTTGCTAAGATAACTACAGAAAAAGCAAGAAGGACTATTAAAAGAGGAATAATATTTTCCACTTCATCTCCAAAAAAACGTTTCCCTAATTCTACTCCTTCCTCTGATAGAATTCGCCAAAAATACCTTTAAGGAGGTAGTATGAAACCTGTTAGAGCCCTCATCTCCGTTTCAGACAAGAGAGGAATTGTTGATTTTGCTAAAGAACTTAATGAATTGGGAATTGAAATTGTATCAACAGGTGGTACAGCAAGGCTTTTAAAGGAATCCGGAATACCTGTTCGTGAGATTTCAGACCTTACAGGATTCCCGGAAATCATGGAGGGAAGGGTTAAGACGCTCCACCCTAAGGTTCACGGAGGAATACTTGCGGACAGAAGTAAGGATGAACACTTAAGGGCCATGAGAGAGTTAGAAATAGAGCCAATAGACATGGTTGTTGTAAATCTCTATCCATTTAAAGAAACTGTGAAAAAGGGAGCAGATTTAGATGAAATAATTGAAAACATCGATATTGGTGGTCCTACAATGGTAAGGGCTGCTGCAAAGAACTTTAAGCACGTTGCAATAGTAACAGACCCTGAAGACTATGAAAGAATTATCAACGAACTGAAAGAGACGGGGGAAATTTCGCTTAAGACAAGGTTTTACCTTGCAAGGAAGGCCTTTAACTTAACTGCCCACTACGATGCTGTAATTTCAGACTACCTCTTTTCAATAGATGAAGAGGGTAAAAAAGTAGGCTGTAGGGAACTTAGAAATCCACTAACAATTACCTTTGAAAAGGTTCAGGACTTAAGGTACGGAGAGAATCCCCACCAGAGGGGAGCTTTCTACAGGGAAGTTTTTGTCACTGAACCCTGCGTTACAAGGGCAAGGAAGCTCCACGGTGAGAAGGAGCTTTCATTCAACAACATTTACGACTTGGACGGAGCTCTCAACTTAGCCCTTGAGTTTGACCCTGTGAAGGAGGGAATTTCCTGTGCAATCATAAAACACGCAAACCCCTGTGGAGTTGCATTAGGAAAAACGCCAGAGGAGGCCTACGAGAGAGCTCTGAAAGTTGACCCCCTATCTGCATTTGGTGGAATAATAGCCTTTAACAGCAGAGTAACCCCTGAAGCAGCAAGACTGATAGTTGAGAGGTTTTACGAGTGTATCATTGCCCCAGACTACGATGAAGAGGCTTTGGAAATCCTGAAAACGAAGAAAAACTTAAGGGTTTTAACAACAGACGGACTGAACGGCTTAAAGAACAGGGGAGAGGATTCACCGTTTGACTACAGAAGGGTTGTTGGAGGACTTTTGGTTCAGGATAGGGACTTGATGACCCTTGACCCTGAAAAGCTAAAGGTGGTAACTGACAGGGAGCCAACAGAGAAGGAGTGGGAGGATTTAATATTTGCTTTTAAGGTTGTTAAGTGGGTTAAGTCAAACTCTGTCGTTTACGCTAAGGATAAAGTAGCCGTAGGAATAGGTGTAGGACAAACATCAAGAGTTGATTCTGCCCGCTGTGCGGCAGAAAAGGCAAAGCTAATGGGAATTGACCTTTCAGGCTCAGTTTTAGCATCAGAGGCCTTTTTCCCCTTTAGGGACAGCATTGATGAGGCAGCAAAGGTTGGCGTTACGGCAGTGATTCAGCCGGGAGGTTCCATAAGGGATAAGGAGGTTATACAAGCTGCAAACGAACATGGAATGGCCATGGTCTTTGCAGGAATTAGACACTTTAGACATTAGTAGTGTATAATTTCGTTGAAAACCGAAAAAAGGAGGATTGAATGAACAAGAAATTAGAGGAACTTTTAGAGTTAGGTTTTAAGTTTCACGGCCACAAGTGTCCCGCAATGCCAATGGGACTCAGGGCTGGATTAAAAGCCATGGAAGTTTTAGGAGTGGAAAGGGCTCAAGACAAGGAGCTCTACGTAATTGCAGAAACGGGTAAGGGGCACGCAGCAGGCTGTTTCTTGGATGGAATCATGGTGGCAACGGGATGTACCTACGGGAAGTCAAACATCGAAAAGAAGTACTGGGACAAGATGGCATTTACCCTAATTGATACGGAAACAAACAGAGCTGTTAGGGTCTCTTTAAAGCCAAAGTTCTTTGAACAGGCTTTGAAGTCCCCGTTTGTGGAAATGAGAAAAAAAGGGATTCCTCCTCAGGACATACCTTACGAGGTGCTTAAACCCCTTTTGGACAAAATTCTCACAATGCCTGAGGAACAGTTCTTGGATATAAGTGAGGTTTTTGAGTACAAACTTGAGAGAAAACCGGGATGCTTCAAAGCTGAACCATGTGCTATCTGTGGTGAAATGACTTTTGAGAAGGCTTTAAGGGTAAAGGGCGGAAAACACGTATGTATTCCGTGTTCGGGATACGAAAAGTAAGGGGGGGAAGCTTTCCCCCTTTTAATCAGGAAGTCTATCGTAACCTGAGAGTTTATCCTCCAACTCCTTAACTCCAATCGGAACAACTTTTCTAATCCTTTCGAGGAGAGCTCTATCCTCTAAAACCCTTGCGGCCACTTCACTCTTTGTAAACTTGTAGTGCTTTGAAAGCAAGGACTTTAAAACGTCGTAGTCCCTCGGCTCCAACCTCCTTATCTCTACGTAGTCCCTGTTTATCTTCTCCTCAATCTCATCATCGAGTACAAAGGCTGTTCCCCCCGTCATACCTGCACCAAAGTTCTTTCCAACCTTTCCAAGGACAACAATAATTCCCCTAACCATGTACTCACAGGCGTGCTGTCCGGCTCCCTCAACAACGGCAATTGCACCACTGTTCCTTACGGCAAACCTCTCACCAACGACACCGGAGGCAAAGAGAGCTCCCCCCGTCGCTCCGTAGAGTATCGTGTTTCCGGCTATAACATTTTCGTTTGATTTCCCTCTAAACTCTTCAGGAAATCTCAGGACAATAGTTCCTCCCCCAAGACCCTTACCAACATAGTCGTTTGCCTCTCCAACGACCTCTAAGAGAACTCCGTAGGGTGCAAATGCTCCAAAACTCTGTCCGGCAACTCCATAAAATCTCAAATGGACAAGATTTTCAGGAAGCCCTTCCTTTCCAAAGAGTTCAACTATGTGATAGGAAAGCGATACTCCGATGCTCCTATCGATATTCCTTATTTTGTACTCCTTAAATACCCTTTCCCCCTTTTTTAAGTAGGGTAAAATATCCTTGACTATTCTATCGTTAAGGTTTGACTCAACAGGAGTGTAAGGAAGGTCTCTTCTATTAAGCTTATAAACGGGAACATCCAAGATGTTTTTCAAATTAAGGTTCTTGGCTAAAGGATACCTTTTCTTCAACTCTTCATTTTCCTCAAGGAGGTCGTACCTTCCAACAATCTCATCCAAACTCCTGTATCCCATTTCGGCTAATATTCTTCTAACATCCTCCGCCACGAGTCTAAAGTAGTTGATAACAGTTTCAACAGCTCCCCTAAACCTCTTTATTCTGTTTTCATCCTGGGTGGCTATTCCAACGGGACACCTGTTCGTATGGCAGTCCCTATCCATTACGCAGCCTTCAGCAATCATTGCGGCAGTTCCAAAACCAAACTCCTCTGCTCCCATGAGGGCAGCAACAACAACGTCTCTTCCTACCTTGAATCCGCCGTCAACCCTAAGGGCAACGTTTTCTCTAAGTCCATTGTTAATCAAATCCCTCTGAGTTTCAGATAGACCAATCTCCCAAGGAAGACCTGCTCCCTTTATTGAGGAAAGAGGTGATGCTCCCGTTCCCCCGGAAGCTCCACTTATCTGGACTATATCTGCCTTTGCCTTTGCAACCCCACTTGCCACCGTTCCAACACCTACCTCAGAGACCAACTTTACAGCAATTCTTGCCTTCGGATTTGCAAGTTTTAGGTCGTAAATGAGCTGTGCCAGGTCTTCAATGGAGTAAATATCGTGGTGGGGAGGGGGTGATATTAGAGCCACACCGGGAACAGAAAACCTTAGTGAGGCAATGTAAGGTGTAACTTTGTGTCCAGGAAGGTGTCCTCCCTCTCCGGGCTTTGCTCCCTGGGCAATCTTTATTTCAATCTCCTCGGCAGAGGCAAGGTAGGCTGGTGTTACTCCAAACCTTCCCGAGGCAACCTGTTTAATTTTGCTGTTCTTTATCGTTCCGTACCTTTCAGGGTCTTCTCCTCCCTCTCCCGAACAGCTCTTACTGCCTAAAATGTTCATCGCCTCAGCAATTACTTCATGGGCAACTTTGGAGAGAGCTCCCAATGACATTCCCGGAACCATAAGTCTCTTCACTATCGACTCAACAGGCTCCACTTCCTCAATAGGTATAGGCTTCCTATCGGACTTGATTTTAAGTAAGTCCCTTATATAGACAGGCCTTTCCTCAACTGCCTTTACAACTTCCTTAAAGTCCTCGTAACTACCACTCTTTGCTGCTTTAAAGATTCCCCTTACAACCTTTGGGCTCCACGAGTGGTAAATTCCATTTGGACGGGAACGGAGCTCCCCCAAAGGTTCTGGTTCTCCCTTCTCCTCCGCCAACTTGACCCTTTCCTTAACAACTCTCTCTATGTCCTCAAGCGTTATACCACCTATAGGGGACGATGTATGTGGAAAGTACTCTTTGACAACTTCTTCTGAAATTCCAACAATATCAAAGAGGTGTGAACGGTGGTATGAGGAGATAACGGAAATTCCCATTTTTGACATTATCTTCAAAAGCCCTGCATTAACGGCTTTTTTGTAGTTCTCCTCGAGCTCCCTGTAGGGTTTGTTTAAATCAAGCTCTTTTGACTTTAAGTAATCAAAGACCAAGTATGGATATACTCCTGAAGCTCCAAATGCAATTAGCGATGCTACCTGATGAGTATCCCTGACCTCTCCCGTTTCAACAATGATTGATACTCTGTAGAGGAGCTTTTCCCTCTCCAAGTAGGCACAGAGACCAGAAACTGCCAAGAGGGAAGGTATTGGGAACTCTACCTCTCTATCTGAGAGAACTACAATCTCGGTGTTTTCGTTCAATATTGATTCCTTTACAGAGGAGAAAAGTTTATCCAAACCCCTTTTTAGTGACGTCTCAAATTCCATTTTAAAGGTCTTTACGTTAACAAAATAGGTATTCTTAATCTCGTTAAACTCGGTAGGGGTTAAAAGAGGGGAGTCTATCTCTATTCTCCTCCTTAACTTTCCCGAGAGCTCCAAAAAGTTCACCTTCGACCCCAACCTTAACTTTAAGCTCATTACAGCCTTTTCCCTTATCGGGTCAATGGGTGGATTGGTTACCTGGGCAAACCTCTGCTTAAAGTGGCGAAACAGGAGGTAAGGCCTATCTAATAGATTTGGAATAGGAGTATCATCCCCCATGGAAAAGACCGGCTCCTTTCCCATTTCAGCCATGTACTCAACTACTTCCTCTAAATCCTCTTTGGAGTAGCAAAACTTAACCAACTCCCTGTTGAGATTTTCGGAAGGTTGTGGTTCTAAATGATTCTCCCTCTTTAGTTTGTAGAGCTTTCTCCTTACCTCTTTTTCAACTAAAAATTCCTCAGACATTTCACTCAGAATTTCCTTGTTTTCTTTTATCTCTCCCGTTTCCGTATCAACTAAAAAGACCTCTCCCGGCATCAATCTTCCAAACTTTTTGACCTCTCCATCAGGTACATCTATCATTCCAACTTCTGAACCAAAGACAACAAGACCGTTCTCTGTGACAATGTACCTTGCAGGCCTTAGTCCGTTCCTGTCTAACTTTCCTCCAACCACCCTTCCATCGGTAAAGGCAACTGCTGCAGGACCATCCCAGGGCTTCATTAGAAGGGATACGTACTCAAAGAATGCCTTCTCCTCCTCTGATAAGTCATCTAAGAGCTCATAGGCAGGGGGAATTAAAACCGTTATTGCAACCTCAGGCTTGATTCCAGAAATAACCATGAGTTCAAAAACTCTGTCCAAGGAGGCCGAGTCACTCTCGTCAAATTCCACAAGGGGAAGGACTTGAGAAATTCTCTCTCCTAACACTTTTGAACTTAGAATCGGCTCAATAGACCTAACAAAGTTTCTGTTAGAAGTTATTGTGTTTATCTCACCGTTGTGAGCTATCAACCTTAGAGGTTGGGCAAGCCTCCATTCAGGATTTGTATTTGTTGAGTACCTCTGGTGAAAAATGGCTATTGATGAGGAAAGTTCCTCATTCTGAAGGTCTAAAAAGAATCTCTTTAAATCGGGAGCAAGGAGCATTCCCTTGTAGACAACTAAATCCCCCGAAAGAGAAACAACGTAATTCTCCAGATTTAATTTCTGGAGCTCCCTTTCGAGTTTCCTCCTTAAAATGTAGGTTTCAACTCTATTTCCCTTTGGAGCTATTACCTGATAAATGGCAGGAAGACTTTTCCTCGCAATTTCCCCACACTGACTAACGTCTACAGGAACCTCCCTTAAAACAGCATCTCCTAACGTTTTCTTAACCTCCTCCTCTATCAGGGAGAGAGCTCCCTCTACATGGCCTTTCAGGAAGAATGTTCCTACAGTTACCTCTTTAAAATTGAAGTCTCCTCTGATTTTTTTGGCTTCCTTTACGAAAAATTCATGAGGGATTTGGAAAAGAATTCCTGAACCGTCTCCAGTTCTTCCGTCAGAGAGAGCAGCTCCTCTATGGGTTAAATTGGATACAGCCTTTAGTCCCTTATCAATTATTTCATAGCTTTTTTCACCGCTGATGGATGCAATAAATCCAACTCCACAGGAATCCTTAACACTTAAAGCCATTGTTACTCCTCTTATAGGTGGATTTTAATGAGAATTAATTTTAACAAAACCTTAGAATATATTTACCTAAGGGAGATTCTATCGGTTCAAGGCCTACAAATGTAGAGTTTCCAACTCTTTCCTTTTTGTAAACGTTTGAGGGGTAAAATACGTATTCGGGTTTCGTTATTTCAAGTATCTCCTTAAATACAGGTTTATCTGGAGCGTCAGAAACAACTAAAAAGTTCAACCTCTTTTCACCGCTCTTTAAAAAAAGAGCTATCAGGTTTTCAACGTCCTCTTTAAAAATGGAGTTTATTTTGCTTCTTCCTATTTTTCCCTTTATTCTTATCCACTCAGAACGGGTAAACTTTGCAGTTGAAGGGTTGTAAACTCCACTTACTCCAGAAAATACAACTCCTTCCTTTGTCTTGAAAATTCGGGACATGAAGTCAATGCCAGAGCTCCTTGATAAAACCTCAATTCTATCCCCTTTCCCTCGGGAATAGAACCACCTCTGAGGAATTTTTACAAGCTGCTCAAATCCGTGGGTTCCTAACGAAACCACCACATCCGGATTAGAAACCTCAATTAACCCTAAGAACCTTTCTAAATTTCCCCTAACCGGTCCCAACAGGAGTACTTCCATCTTACCTTCAAGCTCGCGTTTTTTAAAAATTATAGCTTAATAATTAAGAATTTCTCCTTGACGCCTTAACCTTTTGTTTCATATATTTATGAACAACATAAAGTTATTATATTTAGATGAATCGATTCAAAGATAGCTTTTTTCTATAGCTTCCCCTTCCAATTCCCATGGTACCCTCCTTAAGGCTGGCTCTGAGCCGGCCTTTCACACTCCTCCAACTTAAAGAGGGAATTTCTCAGCGGAACGTTCCTCTCAAACTCCTTAATTAGGTAAGTTTGCTCTGTTCCATCGTACTGAATTGCAACAACTTCCTTGAGTCTATCTCTTTCAAAGAGAAATCTAATTTCCTTAAAGTAGGAATTTTTACTCTTCGGTTTTAAAATGAAAATTTCATCAGAGTTTAACTTTCTGTGAATAATGTTGTATTCCTCCTTTAAGAGTTCTGGAGCTTCTACCAATTCCAGAATGGGAAACAGGGATAGATTTTCCTTCACACTTGAAATCTGACACGTTCCATCATCAAGAACTGTTTCCATTAAACGGCCGTTTGAGACAACAAGGGATTTGCTTCCCCACGTGTACTTCCAGAGAAACTTTAAAGGTCTTTCGTAGAAAATCTCTCCTTTGTACATGGTAACTTCATCACCGGCAACGGGGAGCTCCATCCTCTGAGAGAAAACAATATGAAGTGTATTTATTCCCTTAAAGTAATCTGTAAGTGTTCCTGCAAGGGAGGTTTGAAAGAGAAGAAGCACAAAAAGGAGAACCTTCACAATTTCCTCCTTCTATTTAAATTAAGTACTAACGCTAATTTATTGGAGTCAGAATGAAAGTTGTAGGTGGAAAATATAGAGGAAGGCCAATCAAATCGATGCCAAAAAGGGAGGATACAAAGCTTTTAAGGCCAACAACGGAAAGGGTAAAGGAGTCGGTCTTTTCCATTTTGAATAACTACCTTGAAGGAACAAAGTTTTTAGACCTCTTTGCAGGAACGGGCTCTATAGGAATTGAAGCCCTCAGCAGGGGAGCAGAAAAGGTTGTTTTTGTGGAGAGCGATAGAAGGTTCTGTAATCTTATAAAGGAAAACCTTAAAAAGCTTGGTATTCCAAGGGAAAAGTACGAAGTAATCTGCGATGACTATACAAGAGCCCTTAAAAAACTCTCAAAGAGAGGAGAGGTTTTTGACTTTATCTATGCGGACCCACCCTACGAAAGAGGTTACTACACAAGAGTTGTCAACATGGTTAAAAACTTAGGTTTACTCGATAGGGACGGTCTCTTAATTCTCGAGGAGCCGAAGAAGAATCCATTCATTCCTGAAGACGAGGAGTGGTTGGTTGAAAAGAGGAGCTACGGAACCACAACCGTCAGTTTCTTAAACTTTAACCCGGAGGACGAGTAATGTTTGAAATATCAAAGACATTTGAATTTTCGTCTGCCCACTCGGTTCACTCTCAAAGGCTTAATCCAGAATGGGCTGGTAACAGTTATCCAAAGTGTAGAAGACTTCCCGGACACGGTCACAACTACAGGCTCAAGGTTTTTCTATCCTCTGACAAATTGGATGAAAGTCAGATGGTTACCGATTTTGGTCATTTGAAGTGGTTGAAGGAGTTTATAGACGACTGTTTTGACCATAAACTAATATTAGGAATGGATGACCCGGCCTTTCATTTCCTCCTTGAAAGGTTAGGTTTAACGAATGGAAACAGTTTTATTATTCCACACGGAAAAGCCAAATCTACCATAGTTGATGAACACTTTAGAATTGAGACGAAAGAAATCTCTGAAATTTCATTAAAGGATTTAAATAGATTCAATTTCATTACTTTCAATAGCTACTCACCGAACGAGATATCTCCGATTACAGATTTTTACCAGAGGCTAATTGATGGAATAGCCTTTTTCAAGGGTTCACCAACCTCTGAGAACTTGGCAAGGTTTTTCTTTAAGTTTGTCTCTGAAAATGTAAAACCATTAGGAGTAAAGTGCAGTAGGGTGAAAATTTATGAAACTCCAACGTCCTGTGCATCGTACTTTGAAGAGTAAGGTTGAGTCCGTTCCAGAGCTTCCAGGTGTTTACCTGTTTAAGGATAGGGACGGAAATGTAATCTACGTTGGAAAGGCAAAATCCTTAAAGAGGAGACTTCTAAATCACCTATCGGCCACGAATCCAAGCGATAAGAGTTACAAAATCGTCAGCTCATCCTGTGACTTTGACTACATTGTGGTAAAGAGTGAAAGGGAGGCCTTAAAACTTGAGGCTGAGCTGATAAAAACGTACCTTCCAAGATTCAACGTTCTTTTAAAGGACGATAAGAGCTATCCTTTTCTCGTTATAACGGATGAGGAGTTTCCAACTGTAAAGATTGTAAGGAAAAAGGACGATGTTTCCGGAGAGAAGTTCGGTCCGTTCATTCCACCCAAAATTGCACGGCAGTTAAAGGAGCTCCTCCATAAAACCTTTAAACTGAGAAAGTGCAAGGAATTAAAGAAGAGGAATAAACCCTGCCTCCAGTACTACATAGAAAGGTGCACAGCCCCCTGCTGTGGCTACGTTGGAAAGAAGGAGTACAGAAACCAAGTTAAGGGAGCTCTATCCTTCCTAAAGGGAAACGTTAAGGAGCTCATAAAGGAACTCCACTCAAAAATCGAGGAGGCAGCCGAGAAGTTGGAGTTTGAAAGGGCTGCCTCACTGAGGGACCAGCTTCTTGCAATTAAGGAGGTCTATCAGAGGAGCTCTTACCTCTTTGATGAATTTCCCAACTGTGACATATTCTACTTGGAAGAGAAAAAGGGTCTCTTTAACGGAGTTAAGTTAACAGTTAGGAATGGAATCATCTACGGAAAGGAGAGCTTTACGTTTGACCCTGTTGACCCCTGGGATGAGGAATTACTTGAGGAGCTCTTTAACTACGGAGAGGAAAAAATTTCGAGTGAAGTTGTTGGAACGATATGGTTGAAGAACAACTACTCTTGCTTTGAACTTCCAGATAGGATTTTTACAAACTTTAAATCCCTTGATTCCCGTTATAAAACGGAGGATATACCAGAGAGCATTTTGACCCTTGTTAAAAAGAACAGAAAATTCGAAAGGGCAAGGTTAAATCTTGAAAAGCTGAGAGAGGAGTATGAATCTGTCTTTTACGATTTCTTTCCCAATAGGGTGGAGGTCTTTGACATCTCGACACTTCAGGGAGAGGCAACTGTAGGTTCTTGCGTTGTTTGGGAAAATGGAGAGTTTGTTAAAAGTGATTACAGAAGGTACAGAGTGAGAAGTGTAGATGGCGTCAACGATTATGCATCAATGGAGGAGGTTTTGAACAGGAGGTTTAAGAGGATAAAGTCGGGAGAGGTCAGAGCTCCAGACCTCGTTTTAGTCGATGGGGGAGTAGGACAGCTCAACGTGGCCGTAAGGGTCAGGGATTCCTTAAATCTGGATTTCAGGGTGTTCTCAATAGCAAAGAAGGAGGAGTTGGTTTTCACGGACGACGGAGAAATCATTGAAACTAAGAAGTATCCATTACTTTTCAGGTTCTTCACGTCCCTTCGGGATGAGGCCCACAGATTTGCAATAAGCTACAATAGAAAAGTTAGGGAAAGAGAGATGTTGAGGAGTTCCTTTGATGGAATAAAGGGGCTTGGGGTTAAGAGGAAAACACTGATAGAGAGGTTTTATCCGGATTTAAGGGAGCTCTCAATGGCAACAATTGAGGAGCTCCGAAGGATTGGCATTCCGAAGAACGTAGCAGAGGAAGTTATAAAACGGGCAAGGGAAGTTTTTGGAGGGAGAGATGAGAGTTGAGTTTCAACTGAAGGAGATTTTAACAAGGAAGGGGCTAACAGTATCGACTGCTGAAAGCTGTACAGGAGGTTTGGTTGCTGCACGTATTGTTAATGTTCCGGGGAGCTCTGAGTACTTTATGGGAGGAGTTGTTGCCTACGATAACAGTGTAAAGATGAAGGTTTTGAATGTAAAGGCAGAGACCCTATTAAAGTACGGAGCAGTGAGTGAAGAAACGGCAAGGGAGATGGCATTGGGTGTTAAGGAGCTAATAGGAACAGACTGTTCAATATCAACAACGGGAATAGCAGGTCCTACCGGAGGAACCCCAGAAAAGCCGGAAGGATTAACCTACATAGGCGTTTCCTTTAGAGATAGAGTCGAAGTTTTTAAGTTCATCTTTGAGGACAATGACCCCGACCCTGTAAAGAGGAGAAATAACAGGAGGAGAAAGGCCGCTAAAAAGGCCATCCAGCTTCTAGTAAAGCTGTTAGAGGGAAAGATTTGAGAGCTCTCCTGATTTTAGGAACAAACTTGGGAAATAGGAAGGAAAATCTTGAGAGAGCAGAAACTTTAATTGAGAAATTTGTAGGTAGGGTTTTGAAGAGGAGTTCTATAATTGAAACAGAGCCTTTTGGAGTTCCAAATCAACCACACTTTTTAAACTACGGCCTCTTGGTTGAAACCTTCCATCCTCCCTTTGAACTTTTAAAACTCTTAAAGTGGATAGAGAAGAGGGTCGGGAGGTACAGGACCTACAGATGGGGACCAAGAGTTATAGACATTGACATAGTTAGACTTGAGGGACTGAAAATCTCAACACCTGAACTTAAAGTTCCTCATCCAGGACTAAGGGACAGGGAATTTTTTAGGAAAATAGGGAAAGAGGTTCTAAACGAAAACCTCTTCCCTGTTAACGGGCTTTAAGTCATCGAGCCAACCGGCGTTTGGAGTGAGGATTCTCTTAAAGAGCTTACCGACTTTTTTGGGATTTTTACACTGGTGGTACTTTAGATAGATTTCATTTCCAATTATTCCGACAATCTCTATCTTTCCGGTTTTGTGGGACATTATGTACTTAAACCTCTTAGCATGACCATCTAACATCTGCTTTGCCTTCTCAACTATTTCGTAACCTTTTTTCAGAGGAACTTGAAAGTGGCTCTTTACCCTTTTTACAGGCCTACACTGAAAGACGTAGTAGGGAATAACACCGGCTGATGTTAGTTCCTTCATCAATCCTGCAAGGGTCTCTGGCGAGTCATTAACATTCTTCAGCAAAACAGTTTGGTTACTTACAGGAACACCGCTTCTTATCAAGGAATCAACGGCCTTTCTGGCTTCTCTTGTAACTTCTCTTGGGTGGTTAAAGTGTGTAACTAAGTAAACTCTCCTCTCGGGCTTTGAATACTTTGAAAAGACATCCAACAACTTTTCATCCTCGTAAATCCTCATAGGATAGAAAACTGGAACCCTACTTCCAAATCTGATGAATTTTAAATGTGGAACTTTTGACAGTTCTCCTAAGAAGTACTCTATTACGTCCGTTGGTAGAACTAAAGGGTCTCCTCCGGATATGAGAACGTTTGTAATTTCTGGATGGCCTTTAATGTACTCAAGTGCTGCATCAAAAAGCTTTAAAGTTTCATCGGTTGGGATTCCAACAAGCCTCTTTCTAAAACAGTGTCTACAGTAACCTGCACACCTGTTTGTGACGAGTAAAAGAGCAGTTTCTCTGTACTTGTGCTGGAGACCTGTCAAAACGGTGTTTTCCTTCTCTCCGCTTGTGTCGTAGGAGCCTGAAACGTTAAGCTCATCTAAACTCGGAAAAATTATGTTTTTAATTGGGTCTTTAGGGTCCTCCCAGTTTATCAAATTGGCATAGTAGTCAGGAATGAACATTGGGTGTTTTTCTACAACCCTTTTAAGCTTTTTCTTCTCCTCCTTTGGAATGGAAATGTTAAACTTTGACTCTATCTCCTCAATTCTTGAAAAACCGGGAATCTTCATAGAAAAACTCCTAATAGGATTTTAATCAGCCTTTAAAGTGGAGGATTTGTGACAAATTGGAAATATAATATAAAGTCTCCCAAGTATTCCGTCAATTAAAGAGAACCTACAGAGACAACGTAAACGGGCAATTCATTACTTTCTAAATTTAAAAACCTCTGAAGTTCAAAATCGTAAAAAGCTCCAATTCCACAAGCTCCAAGGTTTAATGATTCTGAGGAAAGATAAAGGTTCTCGCCAAGAGCTCCGGCCTCAATTAGAGCTCCCCTGTAATCCCTGCAGTTTCCATCTGAAAATCGGTAGGTAAAAACAACATTCATATTTGCCCTACTTACAAAGGACTGTCCCAAACAGAGGTATGCCATTTCCCTTCCGAAGTTTCCCCTTTCAACTAACGTCAAACTTCCATCTACAACCGTATATACGCCGTCCGGAACGCCGTTTACATTTCTAACCTGAATGAAAAAGTTGCACTTAGGAAAGCCCCAATCGGAGGGGAAACAGAGAAGTGATGACTCAACAATGAACCTAAACTCATCAAAGGAGATAAACTTTCCTGTAAATCCCCTTCTTGAACGCCTCTTTTTTATAACTTTGGAAATGGGAAGTGAACTAACTTCTGGAAAGGGACCTTCAGATTCAGGAATATCTCTAAAAAATTCACAATTATCCATCTTTGAAAGTTTGTAAACCTTTTCAATTAACTCACTCCTTACGGGCTTTCTCAGAACTGGTAGGGTTTCCGGAAATTTTTCAGGAGGGTAGGACTCTTCTCCCCAAAAGAGGGCAGGTTTTTCAGGAATTAAGGCACATAGAGAAAATTCCCTCTCTCCATCTACTCCTAAAAGTTCATTTACCGAATCATCGTTAAACAACGATAGAGCAGTTGTTTCAAGTCCTACGCTCTTTAAATAGACAACACCGTTTGAAACCATATGGCCTATATCAAGGAGGCAGTAGCGGAATGCCCTATCTCTGTACTTCCATGCACTTCTTTCGTAAATGGCAGTTATTACAGCAACGCAGTTTGTCTCTACAGTGGTACAGAGAGCCGTTTGTAGACTTTCAAAGTAGTTTCCTTCTGAAAGGAGCTCCAATGTGTGGTCGTACGGTTGATAGTGGTAAATTCCATCAGGAATTTCGGTTAAATCCCTAATAAAGAGGTAAAGTTCAAAGGGATAGAGAGCTCCAGCCGACGGAGTTGTCCTGAATCCAAAAGTTTCTCCGTGGAAGTTCTCAACCTTTGTAATTCCGTTCATTGAGAAGGCAAGGTTTGAAATTTCCTGAAGAGAGAGACTTTCAACAGCCCCTTGGAGGCAAATCCTATAGAGGGTATCAATAGTTTCCTGAGTAACAGCAATAAAGGGAAGGAGTCTAAACCTCCTTACTCCTTCGTAGAACTTGAAGGGGGAAGGGTAGTTAGACCAGTCGAGAAAGTGTGGCCTTCTTACACTCTCGTACGTATGGGACGTTTTTATGTGGTATTCGTAGCAGTCTTTCATTGATTTACCTCCTTTAGTGAAATTATAGTGGTCAATATTTACAATGTTACTTTAGATAACTTGACATAATTATTTAGATAACCTAAATTAAATATTAGAATCAATAAATCAAAAAGGAGATTTAAAGATGGATTTGAGAGAACTTAGAGAGATTCAGGCCTTAAATACCTTAGTTTTTGAAACGTTAGGACAACCTGAGAAGGAGAGGGAGTTTAAGTTCAAATCTCTAAAAAGATGGGGATTAGACCTTATCTTGGGCAAAAAAGAGGGAAAGGAGAGCTACTTCGTTTCTGAATACGGAAAGAGACAGAAGGGGGATATCTACGAGGAGAACGGAATAAAGTACGAAGTTAGCGAAGTTTTAGAGGAACTCCCCAAAAATAAGAAACTCTTTGCCCACATTGAAATGGAATCAGGAAGGGCATACTTAGTTGGGGAGCTCCGAGAGGGAGAGAACAACATAGAAATACTAAGACTTCCAGCTGCATCATTGCTGCTAGCCTACTTTAAAAAACACAAGCTTCACCACCTAATAGAAGCCCTCAGAAATGTAGGAACTGCAACAGAACTTGTAAAACAGAGGGGACAGGAAGGGAAACCGTACCCCTTTGAAAGGTTACCAAACATTGCAAGACGTTTTCTAAGAGAAGCCAAAAAAGTTGAAAAGGAGGCAGGATTCGGAAGGGTCGCCCTCGCTTACTTCGGGGAGAACAAGGATGGAGATCCAAGGTTTAGAGTTTCCTGGCTGCTACCAACCATAGCTCTATTCGAAATAGACATAGCAGAAAAGGCCGACAAAATACTGGCAGCCTTTAAATAGGAGGGAGAGTTATGGAGCTCTTAACCTGGACTCCGATACTTTTCTCAAAGAAAGGTTTTCCCCGGGATGAGGAGGGAAGGCCCTTCCTTCCTGGTAACATCTTAAGAGAAGCAGTAAATAGTGCAGTTATCTACTACTACATAAAAAAGGACAAGGAGATTGAAAACAGGGTAAAGAGATACCTTCTCAGGGAGAAGTTACAGATTGATACAGTAATTGACAGGATAAAGCAGATAATTTTCGACAAGTATCCTCTTCTTAGAGAAATTCAGTTTCCTGAAAGATTAGAACTCAAAGGAGAGGTTTTTGAAACAAAAGTAGAGATTTTTGACCTTAAGAACTGGCATGAGGTAGAGGAATTTAAAGCGGAAGTTTTCAAAGGTATAGTGGAAGTTCCTATTCCCTCTCCCTATCTGGAAAAGTTAAGGGCAGCAGGGCACTCTTTTTGTGAAGCCCTTGCAAGGATGGAAATGTCGATGCTTGGAGAACATCCCCTTACTGAGAGATTCTATAAGCCCCTTTTGAACGACATGAAAAGATGGGAAATTCCGTTAAGAGTGGGAATGTGGACAGAAGTGCGATTTAGAGGAAAACTTCTCTTCTTTTGGAGAGTGAAGGAAGTAAGGGAAAGGCTTATGAAAGAATTAAAGATGGATATAAGACCAAAAAGGGTTATCTACCTTCCAAGGGAAAAGTGTACTGCCGGTTGGTGTGAACTGAAAATTTAAATGAAAACTTTAAAGGAGGTGTGCCATGGCGATTAAAAAGGATGAAAAGAAGATGACAAGCCTTACAAGACAGTTGAGAAGTCTAATCGGGCAGATTGAGGCACTAAGGGTGGAGATTTCCCAGTTAGATGCCCTCATTTCCGAGTACAGACAGACAATTACAACCTTAAAAAATCTTAAGGAGCTTGGAGCTGGTAAAGAAGTACTCCTTCCTGTTGGGAGAATCGCTCAAGTTGGGGCAAAACTCGAAAATGTTGAAAAAGTTGTGATTAATATTGGAAGTGGAATAAGTGTAGAACTTCCGTTTGATGAGGCAGTAGAACAGATAGAGAAGGAAATTGTATCGGGAGTTGCACTAAGAGAAGCTCTTGAAAGGGCAATTGTAGAGCTCTACGGAAGAGTAGAAGAACTTTCCCAAAAAATAAGAGAACACGGTCATGCTGAAGCAGGGGAGGAGAGAAAAAATGGAGAAGAAGAAAGAAAAGAGTAAAGAAGAAATTATTGAGTTTCTAAAGAGCCTCCCTGATGGACGGAAAATATTTTATCAAATTGGTTCTATCATGGTGGAAGTAACAAGAGATGAAGCAGTAAAACTTCTTGGAGAAGAAAAGGAGGATTAATAAAAATGGGGAGGAGGGGGGAATTAAGAAAACTTACTAAGGAGGTTAGAAATGAGAAAACCTGCAGGAATCTTAATTTTAATTTCGTTAGTTGCACTATTTTTAGGATGGGGAATAGGAGAATTCTTTGGAACTCGCTCTGTTGAAAAAATTGTAACATCAATTCCTGCTTCTCCTATTGTTGTTGATGCTAAGTATAACAAGGAAAATCACTCAATAGTTTACTCAATGCTGAACCCTGGCGGATTGCCAATTACAATAGTTAATGAATCTTTTGTCTTTACTCCGGGAAAGGAGAGCTCCGAAAAGGGATACGTCATCTCACACATTCCCGTCCACATTGTTCTTCCTCCGGGAGTTATAACGAGAGTTGAAATGAAGCTAAAGTCGGGAACTGAAAAGTTAAAAGTTGGAGATGCCGTTTTAGCAACCTTTAGCTACGTTCATCCACTCTCTCCTGACGTTTATACAGTTGCCCATCCCTTTACAATGGGAGTAAAGACAGCTGCTAAAAACAGCAAAAAGACAAAAGAGGGAGGTAAGTAATGGGAGTTCAAAGAATTCTGTGGTGGATTTCTCTCATTCTATTTGTGGGATTAGTAGTAGTTGGAACTTTCTTTTTAACTGCCACAATAGCATCCTATCCTGAAGCTGCTGCCTTTGTTGTAGGATTTTTAGGATTCTGGCTCTTTGCAAACCGACTTATCTTTAACTACGGAGAGATAGCAAACAGCGCAAAGTCGCTAATAGAAGGTGAGAAACTTGACAAGGAGAACCTTTTAAACCGCGTTGCCAAGAACAGTAATGCCGCCAAGCTTCAAAAATTAGAAGAGCTAAGTACAGCCGCTCTTCTTTCCATGTGGTACAGTGCTCTTGAACCATTTAAATATGCCTACTATTTGGGATACTTTTTGGTGCTCCTAATAGCAATTCTTTTCGATTTAAACATAATATCTTCCTTAGTTTTTGCTCCAATTTCTGAAGCTTTAGCCTTAGGGGCTTCAATTCCTACCCTAATCGTTTGGGGATTACAGCTCCTTTCGGGATACTACCTGTCTGAAGCAATCGTAAAAGCTGTTAAAGAAGAAACAGAAGAAAAGACTTCCTCAAAAGAAGCATAATAAAACTAACCAGTTTTGCCATATAGGAAGGGGATAATCCTTTCCCCTTCTTTATTTTTTTATTAAATTCCTTCTAAAAGAAAAAGGAGGAGAAGATGGAGGATTTTATAAGCAGGAATTACAAGTATGACTTTTCTATGTGTAACGAACCAATAGAACTTGTCGCTGACGACTACGACCTATCTGAGTTCTTTGAAAGACTCGTAGGAATTTTGGAACCGGTATCTAATGAAGGAGAGAGGATAGAGTGCCCATACTGTGGAGCTCCACTTATGGTAGTTTATCCAGACAGGGTGGAGGAAACGGAACAGGAGGTCTACTTAGGGGAGGATGACGAACCATTCGTTGACCTTATAGAGATGGTTGAAGAGCTTGTAAAGGAAAAGAAGTTCAGGACCGTCATAGATGATACTCAAATGTACGGTGAGTGTAGAAAGTGTGGAAATACCTATGCCGCTCTAAAATTTGCCGTACCTACAACTACAAATTTTGAAAGTGTTGAGGAGCTCCGCTCATTTCTAAACAGTGCAAAGAGTGAAGGAGATAGGGAGTACTACTTCAGAGAGTTCTCTGACGTCGCTTTTATAGGAACTCGATACATTTATAACGAAGAGGAAATCTGGGAAATCGAAACTGTTCCATTTGCGTACGATGAAGCTATTGAATTCACGTGCGTATTTAAGAAACTCTACGATATCGTCATGGCGGAGGAGTAATGAAGAGACTCCCCGTTGTTGCAATAGTCGGAAGGCCAAACGTTGGAAAGTCCTCTCTCTTCAATAGACTTTTAGGAAAAAAAGTCGCAATAATTGATGATACTGCAGGAGTTACAAGGGATAGAGTTGTCCAAGAAGCTGATATTGATGGTTATAGAGTACTCTTGGTTGATACGGGTGGAGTAGATACTACAGGTAAGAGTCATGAGTTTGCAAAGGAGACGACGGAACAGGCCAAGAGGGCCATGGAGGAAGCTGACGTTATTGTGTTTGTGGTTGACGGAAAAGAGGGAGTAACTCCTTTGGACGAGGAAGTTGCAAGAATTCTTAGGAAATGGGAAAAACCTGTAATTGTTGCAGTTAATAAAGTTGATGAGCCTTACATGGAAGATGTTATCTACGAGTTTTACAAGTTGGGATTTGATGAACTTATCCCTGTGTCTGCAATTCATAAGATAGGAATTCCTACTCTTAAAGAGAAAATTGTTGAAAAGCTTCCTGAAGAACTGAAGGAGAAGGCGAGGGAGGAATTTCTAAAGGCAGAAAGGAGAGAAAAGGCAGAAAAGCTAATCTCTGGAGAAGCCACCGAAGAACTGAGGGAGCTCTCAGAGTCACTCGAAAGGGGAGAGGAGTACACTTTAGAGGAGGAGGAAAAAGAACCCATCAAGGTGGCCATAGTCGGAAGGCCAAACATGGGAAAGTCGACCCTTTTAAACGCTCTTGTGGGAGAGGAGAGAGCCATAGTTAGTGATATTCCCGGAACTACGAGGGATGCAATAGATACCTACGTAAAAATCGGAGATGACGAATTTGTATTTATAGATACGGCCGGTATTAGAAGAAGAGGAAAGATAAGAGATATTGAATACTACTCTTATTTGAGAGCTTTAGATGCAATTGATAGGGCCGATGTAGTTGTCCTTCTAATAGATGCAGAGGAGGGGCCAACAGAGAGGGATGCAAAGATAGCAGGAATAGCACTTGAAAAGTACAAACCTATAGTAATTGCTGTTAACAAAATTGACAAGCTTAAAACCCAATCTGATTGGGAGAGAATTCACAGGGAATTGGACCTAACCTTTGACTTTATTCCCTACGCACCAAGAGTTTTCATTTCTGCAAAGGAGAAGAAGGGATTAGAGGAGCTAATAAAGCAGATTAAAGATGTTTATTCTCAGTATACGAAGAAGGTAAGAACGGGAGAGTTCAACAGAGCTCTCCAAAAACTCATGGAGATTCACCAGCCTCCCGTTTACAAAAATAAAATTGTTAAAATTTACTACGGAACGCAGGTTAAAACGAAACCTCCAACATTTTTACTCTTCTCAAACTACCCCGAAGGAATTCCAAAGTCATTCAGGAGATTTTTAGAAAACAGGCTTAGGGATATCTTTGGTTTCAACAAAATACCCATAAGAATCGTTTTCAAAAAGAGATAGGGAGGAGAGATGAAAGTATTAGGAATTAACGGTTCTCACAGAAAGGGCTCTACGCTCCTTTTAATAGAGGAGGCTTTTAAAGAACTTGAAGGATTTGAAACAGAAATAATTTCTCTATCCGATTACGTTCTTGAATACTGCAAAATTTGTAATGCCTGTAAAAGAAACGGAGGAATTTGTATAGTTAAGGACGGTTACGAGGAAATAGCTCAAAAGATGAAGGAAGCGGACGCAATAATTGTTGGCTCTCCTGTTTACTTTGGCTCCGTAACTGGAATGCTCAAAACCCTCTTTGACCGCTCAAGAACTTTGAGGGTAAACTGGGATTTAAAGGACAAAGTTTGTGGAGCAATTGCAGTAGGAGCAACAAAACACGGTGGACAGGAGCATACACTTCAGGTAATTCTCTCATGGGCCTTAATTCATGGAATGATTGTTGTCTCAGACTCCGACCCTACATCACACTTTGGGTGTGCAGCAGTAGCAAAGCAGGTTGATGATGAGTTTGAGATTGATGAATGGGGCTTAAAAACAGCAAGGAGTTTGGGAAAGAGAATAAGGGAGGTTTTAGAATTAATGAAGAAATAATCTTTTCCATCCCACTACGTTCAGATAAAACAAACGCCAAGCCACGAGGCACAGCAACGCCCGCCGAGGCTTTATATCCCACTACGTTCAGATAAAACTGTCTAATTTGTAATGCAGTTGAACCTGTCGTTTTAGAAACTACTTTATATCCCACTACGTTCAGATAAAACCGTGAAAACCAGCTATAAAAGCCCCAACAACAAGCACTTTATATCCCACTACGTTCAGATAAAACCTTAGAAAGAGCAATTAGATACGGAACTTTATGGGCTTTATATCCCACTACGTTCAGATAAAACTTATCACTTATTGACACAATAGAGCTACCGGAGGCTACTTTATATCCCACTACGTTCAGATAAAACTAGTTAAAGAACTCTTCTATTTCCTCCTGTTTTGCATTCTTTATATCCCACTACGTTCAGATAAAACGAAAAAAGCTTCCGGTTTATGAAAGAAAAACAAAAACCTTTATATCCCACTACGTTCAGATAAAACAACAGATGGGCGGCCACTTTCGGAGCTCATTTAACGCTTTATATCCCACTACGTTCAGATAAAACTTGAATGAGTTGACTCAAAAAGCTTTGAATGCTTGTCTTTATATCCCACTACGTTCAGATAAAACTTTAGAACGTGCCTTGCCTTAGTGAAGGTCTCCTCTGAGCTTTATATCCCACTACGTTCAGATAAAACCTCGAAATCCATATTCTCTGAAGTCAAAGATTTGTAATTACTTTGTTAATTATACCATGTTCTGAAGAAGTACCTTTTTGCAGCAAATCGGTAGTTACAATTTTCACTTTCACGGAAAATTTAGTTCAATCAATTGTTTCTCAAGGTCTTTGTGTTATTTAATTGAAAATTCGATTCGCTGCAAATTTAAAGTTCTGCTAAGTGAAGAGAAAACTTCAAATTCTATAAATATGCAATAAATTTTCCCTTGTAAATTTCCAATGGAGGCATGAATGCTACGTTTGTTTCTTTTAACACTTGTTGCCGTAATTACACTCTTTCAACCTTCACTCGCTTCAAAATCCTACGAAATGAAACTCATGCCCCCTTTTGCTTCAGAAGTTTACGGAAACAATGGAAAAATTATTGGCTTTTACTATCAAAAACACTTTAGGCTGTACACCCCCTACGACAAAGTTCCCTTAAACCTGGTATATGCCGTAGTTACCGCTGAGGATGATAGATTCTTCAGCCACAAGGGTATAGACCCAATAGGGATTTTAAGGGCTGCAATCACAGACGTTAGTAGAGGAAAGGTTGTTCAGGGAGGAAGTACAATAACTCAACAACTTGCAAAGATGATTTTTCTCTCTCCACAGAGGACAATAGAGAGGAAGTTGAAGGAGATTGAGCTTGCAAGGAAGTTGGAAAAAAAACTAACGAAGGAAGAAATTTTAGAGCTCTACCTCAACTACGTTTACCTTTCAAACGGAGCCTACGGAGTTAGGGCAGCTGCCTGGGTTTTATTTGGAGAGGACCTCTATCAACTTACAACTGCCCAGTGTGCTCTCCTTGCTGGAATAATAAGAGGACCAGAGTACTACAATCCCTTTAAACATCCTGAGAGAGCTCTAAAAAGGAGAAACTTTATACTGAAGAAAATGTTAGAGAAAAACTACATAACAAAGGATGAGTACGAGAAAGCCATTAAGGAACCTTTAACTCCTCTCAAATCCCCAAATCTTCCAAGAACTGCCGGCTACGATTTGGACTTTGTTAAGTACGAGATTCTTAAAAAGGGAATTCTTACAAAGAGGGAGCTCTACACGGGTGGTTACAAAATATTTACATCTTTAGACCCAGAAATTGAAAACTACGCTCAGGAAATTTTGAAAAACTACAGGGACTTCTATGCGAATAAACACAAGGTTGATGACCTTCAGTGTGCAGGGTTTGCCGTTGACAGGGACGGAAGAGTTATCTTTATCGTCGGTGGAAGTAATTACTCAGAAACAAAGTTAAACAGAGCTTTCCAAGTCCAAAGGCCTATCGGTTCCACTGCAAAACCCTTTACATATCTGACAGCATTTCAAAATGGCTGGTCTCCACTGGACTTTATCTCTAACCAGCCTATAGAGAAACCTACAGACAAGTTTGACCCAAAGACGGGAGAGAGAGTCTGGTGGAGGCCTCAGAACTACGAAGGAACATTTTCCCCTTTTATGACCCTCAGAGAGGCACTAATGAACTCCGTTAATGTTGCAACACTCCATCTGGCAATGGAGTTTCCTCAAAAGGTGAGGAAAAACTTAATCAAGTTTGAATTGATAGATAAAAACTCTCCCTTTAACCTTTCATACGTTTTAGGAAGCTTCCCATCGAACTTATACAGGGTTGTAAGGGCTTTTTCAGGACTACAGAACGATGGAATATTAAAGGAACCTTACGTTGTTGAAAAGGTTGAAAACAAATTTGGAAGAGTGGTTTATCGGGGATTTCCAAAGCTAAAGAGGGCTTCAGATACCGCTTCAGTAGTAATTCTAAGGTCGATTTTAGAGGATGTAGTAAAGAGGGGAACGGCTAAAACAATATCCTACCTAACAAAGGATTTTGACGTTGCCGGAAAGACCGGGACTACAAACGACTTTAAAGATGCTTACTTTACAGGTTTTACCACATCGTTCGTAATGAGCATTTGGTTTGGAAGGGACAGCTACCAAACAATGTGGAGAGGAGCAGCAGGTGGAGTTGTTTCAGCTCCTCCATGGGGTAAAATAGCCGAGAAAATTTGTGAAAAGTACGGATGCGGTAGGTTTGAACCTCCTTACGAGGAGATAGTTAAAAACTATCCTCCACCCTCCCACTTCCCTGAGAAAGAGATGGAGGAAATTTACTACGACAACTTAATTAACCAGTTAGAAGAGGAGGAGTTAGTTGGAGAGGATAATAGCAGTTCCGATAGAAGATGAGATGAAGCAGTCCTACCTGGACTATGCAATGAGCGTAATTGTCGGGAGAGCTCTCCCCGACATCAGGGACGGTTTAAAGCCCGTTCACAGGAGAATTCTCTACTCGATGTACCAGCTTAACCTATATCCGGATAAGCCCTACAAAAAGAGTGCCCGTATAGTTGGGGAAACGTTGGGTAAGTTCCACCCCCACGGTGATACTGCCGTTTACGATGCACTGGTCAGAATGGCTCAGGACTTTTCAATGAGGTATCCCCTCATTGACGGTCAGGGAAACTTCGGCTCAATAGACGGTGACTCTGCAGCGGCAATGAGGTACTGTGTAACTGGAGATACCCTCATAACCACAGATAGGGGAATAATTCCCATATCCGAATTGGCAGAAACGGAGGAAAATTCGGAAGTAGAGATAAATGTAAAGGTTCAGTCTCTAAACGGGAAAGTAAACAGAGCAGTGAAATTCTTCAACTCCGGTAAACACCCTGTTATTAAAATCACAACGGAAGAGGGATTTGAGATAAAGGGAAGCTTTAACCACCCAATTCTTACCTTTACTGTAGAAAACAACAGACCCGTCTTCAAGTGGAAGCTCCTAAAAAGGGTATCTGAGGGAGATTACGTCATAATAAACCGAAATTTTAACAACATTAATCCCTCCCAGGACTTGGTTTCTCCAGAGGAAGCCTTTCTCCTCGGAGCTCTTACCTCTGAAGGCTACAGCTCAGAAAATAGGGTCGGATTTAACAATACGGACAAGGAGTTTGCAAAGAAAGTTGAAGAGAACATAAAAACTTTGGGCTATCGGCTATGCAGGTATGAAAGAGAGTTACCCAGTGGAAAAACGTTAGTTGAAATTCAAGTACACGAAAAACATTTCATAGAAAATCTTAAGCTGTTAGGATTTTCAGGGAAAAGTGGAGAAAAGGGCATCCCTCCAGCCATTTTAATGTCCGGAAAGAAAGTACAGAGACTCTTTCTGCAAGCCCTTTTTGAGGGTGACGGCAGCGTTTACGAAACTAACAGGTCTGTTGTTATCTCCTACTCCTCAAAGAGCCTAAGGCTTATAAAGGAACTTCAAATCCTTCTCCTACACTTTGGAATAGTTTCCAAAATTCACCCAGACAGAGAAAACTTCAGACTTTTAATAGGAGGAAGGGAAAACGTAAAACTATTTAAGGATTTCATAGGTTTTGCAGGGGAAAAACAGAAAAAATTGGAGGAGCTATATCAGAAATTACTAAAGGACAAAAAGGGAAGCCTCTCTAAGACAGACTTTATACCATTTATTTCCGAATACATTCGGAATAAATATAACATCTGGTGGATTAAGAAGATAAACTTTGATAGGTACGATAGGCTTCAGCAAAACCTGCCGAAGTTAAGGAAAGTCCTAAGCTACAAGGACATCTCGCTGATAGAGGAACTCCTTAAAAACAGGTACTACTTTGCAAAGGTAAAGAAGATAGAGGATGCAGGAGTAGAAACAGTTTACTCCGTTAAAGTTGACAGTCCTTGCCACTCCTTTGTTGCCAACGGATTTATAAACCACAACACCGAAGCAAGGCTTTCAAGAATTTCTATGGAGCTCCTTAAGGACATAGAAAAGGACACAGTTGACTTTAAGCCAAACTTTGACGGCTCCCTTGAAGAACCGGAAGTTCTCCCTGCAAGGTTTCCGAACTTGCTGGTAAACGGAGCCTCAGGAATTGCAGTTGGAATGGCAACAAACATTCCTCCCCACAACCTAAAGGAGGTTTGCGAGGCCGTTAAGTACTTGGTTGACCACCCAGAAGCTGTAACTGAGGAACTCCTTCAGTTTGTTAAGGGACCTGACTTTCCCACAGGTGCTGAGGTAATAAATCCCGAAGACATTCCAAAAATCTACAAGAGCGGCAGGGGAAGTGTAACGGTAAGGGCAAAACACAGGATTGAGGAGATAGGAAGGAGGACGGCAATTGTAATTACGGAGCTCCCCTATCAGGTAAACAAAGCGGACCTAATCAAGAAGATTGCAGACCTTGTCAGGGAAAAGAAGATAGACGGAATTTCGGACATAAGGGATGAATCGGACAGGGAAGGGATAAGGGTTGTTATAGAGCTGAAGAGGGAAGCTACTCCTCAGGTTGTTCTGAATAAGCTCTACAAGTTCACCCCACTCCAAACGAACTTCAACTACAACATGATTGCTCTCATCAACGGAGAACCGAAACTGTTTAACTTAAAGAAGTATCTATCTGAATTTATAAAGTTTAGAAAAGAGGTCATTCTAAGGAAAACGGCCTTTCTTCTTAAGAAGGCCGAGTCAAGGCTCCACGTATTAGAGGGATTGAAGAGGGCTCTCCAAAACATAGATAGGGTTGTTGAAATTGTTAAGGGTGCAGAGAGCCCCCAGTTGGCACAGGAGGAACTCTCTAAGGAATTTGGTTTAACGGAGACTCAAACTAAAGCAATCCTTGACATGAAACTCCAGAGAATTACAGGACTTGAGAGGGAAAAGTTAGAGGAGGAGTATAACAAACTCAAAAAGGAAGCCGAGTACTACAGGTTTGTTTTGGAGAACGAAGAGGAGCAGAAGAGGCTGATAAAGGAAGAGATGGACGAATTAATTTCAACCTATGCCGACGAGAGAAAAACACTGATAATTTCAAAGGAAGCAGAGATAGACGTTGAATCAATGATTGAGGAAGAAGAGGTTTTAATCTTCCTCACTCACAAGGGATTTGTCGCAAGGGTTTCTGCTACATCCTACAGAACTCAGGGAAGGAGCGGAACTGGAGTTCGGGGAATAAGAACGAGGGAAGGAGATTTCGTTAAGGACGTTATAACTGCCTCCTCAAAGGACTACCTACTCATATTCACAAATCAGGGAAAGGTCTACTGGCTCAAGGCTTACGAAATTCCAAAGATGGAGAGGCCTTCAAGGGGACATTCGATTAGAAACTTTCTCCCTGGAATGTCAGGAAATGAAATTGTTTCAAGAATAATTCCTGTAAGTGACTTTTCCGTTAAAAGGGACATCTTCTTCGTTACTCAGAAGGGATACGTGAAGAGGACTCCCCTTTCTGAGTTTTCAAACCCCCGTTCAACGGGAATAAATGCCATTAATTTGGAACCTGGAGACAGATTAATCTTTGTAGGTCTGGTAAGCGAAAAGGACAATGCCATTTTGGTTTCAAGAAATGGAAAAGCCATAAGGTTTCCCGTTCAGGACGTTCGCCAGATGGGGAGGGGAGCAAGAGGAGTTAGGGGAATGCTTTTAGATGAAAACGATGTCGTTGTTTCTGCAACAATAGTTGAGCCGGACGATAGATACCTACTAATTGTTACTGAAAAGGGATACGGAAAACGGGTTAAGATTGACGAGTTCCCTCTCCAGAGAAGGGGAGGAAAGGGACTCATTGCTTCAAAGCTCTCCGAAAGGACGGGTAAGCTCGCCTATGCCGTTACGTTAAAGGATGGAGAACCTGTAATTTTAGTTTCCAAGAAAGGGAAAATTATTAGGGTTAAGAGCGAGGATATTCCCGTTTACGGAAGGCACACAAGGGGAGTCAGAATACAAAGGCTTTCAGAGGGTGATTCTGTAGTTTCCGTGTCCGTTGTTACATCTGAGGATGGAGGAGAGGATGATTGATGTAAAGCGATTAAGAAGGGAGCCTGAGAGGATAAAGGAACTTCTATCAAGGAGGGACAAAGCTTACGCTGAGTTGGTTGATGAGCTGTTAGCCGTTGACGGTGAAAGGAGAGCTCTCATAAGTGAGGTTGAGAAGTTAAAGTCTGAGAGGAACAGACTATCTAAGGAGATTGGAAAGCTATTCAAGGAAGGAAGAAAGGAAGATGCTTTAAATCTCAAATCAAAAGTTGAGGAGATTTCAGATAGAATCGTTCAGTTGGAGAGGGAACTTTCTCAAATAGAGGAGAAGTTTAACAGTCTGATTTTGTCAATTCCCAACCCTCCACACCCTTCAGTTCCCGTTGGTGAGGATGAAAACGACAACGTTGTTGTTAGATACTGGGGGGAAAAGCCAGAGTTTGATTTTGAGCCAGTTCCCCACTGGGACATAGCCAAAAATCTTGACATACTTGACTTTGAAAGGGCAACAAAGTTGGCAGGTTCAAGGTTCGTCATATACAAAAAGTGGGGAGCTAAGTTAGAGAGGGCCCTAATCAACTTTATGCTTGACCTTCATACTCAGGAGCACGGCTACGAAGAGGTAATTCCCCCCTTCTTGGTAAACACAAAAACGATGACAGGTACGGGACAGCTACCAAAGTTTAAGAACGACCTGTACAAAGTAGAAAACGACGACCTTTGGCTCATTCCAACTGCAGAGGTTCCGCTAACAAACATCCACTCTGGTGAAATACTAAGTGAGAAGGAGCTTCCAAAGTACTACACAGCTTATACTCCCTGTTTTAGAAGGGAGGCAGGAGCCCATGGAAGGGACGTTAGGGGAATAATGAGGCTTCACCAATTTAACAAGGTTGAACTTGTGAAAATTGTTCACCCGGATACCTCCTACGAAGAGCTTGAGAGGCTTGTAAGGGAGGCAGAGAGGGTTTTACAGCTTTTAAACCTCCACTACAGGGTTGTGGAGCTCTGTACCGGAGATTTAGGATTTTCGGCTGCAAAGACGTACGATATTGAAGTCTGGATTCCTTCTCAGGAGAGGTACAGGGAGATTTCCTCCTGTTCGAACTGTGAGGATTTTCAGGCACGAAGAGCCAAAATTAGGTTCAGGGATAAGGAAGGAAAAACAAGGTTGGTCCATACGCTCAACGGTTCCGGTTTGGCCGTTGGAAGGACAGTTATAGCTATTTTAGAGCAGTACCAGCAGAAGGACGGCTCTGTAGTTGTTCCCGAAGTTTTAAGGGACTACATGAAATTGAACGTTATAACTCCTTAAGGGGCTTTTAAGCCCCAATTACTGTCTCACCTGATAAACAACCGAAGTAGGAAAGTTATCCCAGACAAGTTTAAATAAGTTTTTATTATAGTTTCTCAGTATGTACATTTGATTAAACATACTTCTGTAAACTTGCTCGTCCTCTAAGAATACCATCTTTTCTTTCCTATCGCTTATAAATTCAACAATAAGACCTCGGTCGTTAAATTTTCTTTTTCCTATTCTTGACTCTTCCCTAACTACCAAGTACTTAATCGGTACTTCCCTTTTCGATACTAAAATTGTTCCTTTGTTAAGGTCTATTAACAATCCATCACAGTTTAAAATATTTCTATCAATTAAAGTGCACGCTTTTAATGGTTTTAGAAGACCTCTCCTTCCCCTTTTAAGGTCAAAATTCCAGGTTCCAAAATAGTTAATCCAGCCAAATTTGCCGAATTCATCCGAGGTAAATATCCAGAAAACAGGATGTTTAATAGGTTTAGAAAACTCTCCGGAAAAAATCTCATCCCTTATTTCTTGAGGTTTTACTCCCTTCTTAATTAAGTCCTCTATACCCTTTGCCCCCAAATTTGATATTCCCAGTATTGTGTTGTATGCAACCCTTGGGTCTGACGTTGAAAATGTGGTTGCTACAAAGTATGTTTTTGGAGAAACTTGACTTCCTCCATCGTGGTACACAGCCCTGTTTGAGTAGTATTGAATTGCATAACCGTAGTCCCACCAGGTCCATATCCAGCTTCCCTCAGGGGTAATTTCTCTAAGCTTCAGAAAAGTCTCTGTAAGTCCTGGTGTTATTTTTGGAAACGCGACGAACTTTACAGATTTTTCATTAGCAAAAACGAAACCTGCTCCGATGAAAATGGAGAGTAGAATGACTGCTGTTTTTTCCATCCATTGATTTAACCTTTCCCTATCCTTTAGAAACTTAATTAATAAATCAGCCAAAAATCCCAATCCTGCACCAACAAAAGGGGATAGGTACATCGCAAATCTATTTCCCCCTTTAAAAGAGATAAGCCCTATCAGAAAAACGGGGATTATGGGAACTAAGGATTTCCAATATCTGTAAAGGAGAATTAGGAAAGAGGCCAATCCGACTATCAGAATTATTTCATTTCCTCCAGTCATTTCTGATAGAAGTTTCAAATTGAAGTGTTTCTGCTCGCCTATAGACATCTGAACGTTTGGGAAACCACCTTCAACCGATTTGTGGAAGTACGAATAGAGGTAGGTATATACACTCCCGTAAAAATTTTTAACTCCTTCAATAATTGTTAAGGGATTTGAGAGGAGAAACAGAACAGTTAGATTTTTCCAGTCCTCCTTTGAAAAGTTAATTCTCCTTATGGAGGCCACGTAAATTATGTAAAACATAAAAATAACAGTCACAAGTCCTGGGTGGGAATACCACCAGTTGTAGAGCTCCAGCGTCAATCCAGCCAGAATTAAGAGAGCAATTCTGAGTTTTTTATCTTCTACCCTGTAAGTTTCAAAGAGTAAGTAACCTGCCATAAATGGGAAGAAGAGGTTTAGGGAATCTGTATCGAACCTGCAGATGCTCGTCCTGATGAGGTATATAAGTGAAATTGAACCAAGAAGAGCCCCGCCAAACCCTGAAACAGGCAATCCTAATCTGTAGAAATAGAGGACAAAAGGTACAACAAACAGAATGGAAAGCAGAGGAGTAAGGTAGTAGGAAATGTTTTCTATGTGAGTATCAAATATTTTGGCTAAACCTGCACCTATGTAACTCTCCATAGGTATTGGTGAAGGGTAGGTTACGTTACCGGTTATGTAGTTATCCGGAACAAACCTCAAAGGGTCCAACTTCCCTGCCCTGTAAGTCTTTTCAACTTCTTCCCTTGCCCACCTTGCAAAGTAAAAGGCATCGTAACTTGTAAAGAGTGGTCTATCCTTGTAGTAAAAAACCTCCCTGTGCCCTCTCCAAACCTTTCCATCGTCAAACCTTATGTAGAGTCCAACACCAATGGGGATTAAAATGAGAAATAGTAATGTCAATACAGAGAAAACCCTTCCCATTCTTCCTCTCTTTCTTCGTTTTACATTGGCAATTCTATAACAAAGGTATTTTTATCAACAGTATAAATTTTGCCTCCATGGTCAGAGATTATCTTCTTTACAATTGAGAGGCCAAGTCCCCAACCCTCTTCCTTTGTGGTCACGTAGGGGTTAAAGAGCTTCTCTGCAATTTCATCGGGAATACCGGGGCCGTTATCCCTGAAAACTATGAATACCTTTCCATCCTTCTCTGTTGTGGATACCCTTACTTTTGTTGCTCCGGCAGATATACTGTTATCTATCAGGTTTATAAGTACCTCCCTCATCAATCCCCTATCAACCGGGATTTTTGGGAGCTCCTCCAACTCGTACTCAACCTCAACCCTGTTTTGGTATGGCTCAAGAGTTTGTTTTATGAGCTGATTGATGTCTGTCAACCTCTTCTCAGGAAGGGGAAGCCTTGCAAACTTTCTAAACTCATCAATTAATCTCCTTATTACCTCTACCTCCTCCAATATGGATTTAACAATTTTATTGAGATTCTCTTCAGAAAGCCTTCCCTTTTCATAGAGTCTCTTTATCCTTTCAGCATTCAGCGTTATAGGGGTTAGGGGATTTTTTATTTCGTGGGCTATTCTCTGCGCTACTTCCCTCCATGCTTCTGCCTTTTTTGCCCTTACAAGGTCGGAAACGTCCTCAATTATTAAAATCCTGTCCCCAATCTCAGGAGATATTATTATTTCTAAGGTTAAGAACTTCTCCTTACCTCCAATTTCTTCCCTAACTTCTCCCTTATTCTTTTCCTCCTTTAGAAGCTTTTCTACCTCCTTTTTAAGGTTTGGATACTCATCAAGGACTTCCATAATATTTCTTCCCCTTACTCTGCCTGAGAGCTTAAAGAGTTTCTTGGCCTCATTGTTACAGGAAACTACTCTTCCGGAAAAGTCAAAAGTAATAATTGCAGGGGAAATTGCGTTTAAAACCTCCTCCAAGTACTTTCTGTTCTCCTCCAAGTTCTTCTTTAGAGTCTTAAGCTGACTTACCATTGAGTTAAAGGCAGTAATTACGTGCTTTAACTCCCCTGTAGCCTCCTCCTCAGGAATTCTTATATCCAAGTTTCCCTCAGAGATTTTCTCAGTAGCCCTGTAGAGGGCATCTATGGGAACGGAAATCCTACTTTCAAAATACTTTGCAAACCAGAGAGCTCCAAAGAGAACGGCAAGTCCCATAATTCCGAAAGTTACGGTGTAAATAGTCTTTATTGGAGTTTTATATGCAGTTAGTGTTTCGTAGCTTGAATGGAGTTCCTTTATCTTTAGTATATTCTGAGCCAATTTATTGGGAAGCCTTTTGGATACACAGACGAAGAGGCTCTTTTTTTTAAGACAGTAAATAAACATTTTTGATGACTTATCAAGGTATGAAAACTCCTTTAACCCTGAAATCTTTTTAATCTCATCGGAGGAAAGGGGAAACCTTCCCACCAACGTCTCCCTTTTTCCCTCCTTTCTAAAAAAGCCATCAATTCCGTAGGCCTTTAGGGTGTACGGATAAACTTTCCTGTATGAAAGCTGCTGAGTTTTTCTCTTTAAATCTCTCTCGAGAAAACTGAGGAATTCCTCCGTAGTCTCGTAGGATGTTGAGACGATTCTCTTAATTTGAATGCGCAGTAGCCTGTCAAGGCCCTGATTGATAACTCCAGATGCCCAAAATATTGAAAAGAGAGCTGGACCCAAAACCAATAAGAGAAATGCTGTAAATATCTTTACCCTTAAATTTGTTCTAAAGTGTGGGAGGAAAAAGAGGGCTAAATTTCTGATGAAGAAGACAAAGAGAACCGTTATAACAATTAAGATAAAAGCCATGAGAAGGTGAAATAGGGGATTGTTCAAGTAAAACTCCCCCGAAATGGAGGAGAGGAGGGAAACTCCAAAGTAACCAACAAGGAGTATTCCCAAGAGGAGAAGAAGGGCTACTCCTAACTTTTTATACACCTACAATCTCTCTCAAACTGGTTACGAAGGGAGAGGTATGTTTTTCAAACCTCGTTTCGGCTTCCTTAATTCTCTTAATAGCCTTTGGGAGAAAGTCAATCAAATCCCAGGCCTTTAGTGATTCCTGAGAGAGCTCCCCGGCTGCCAAATCTCCTGCCAGGGAATGGAGGAAAACACTGAACTTTGCAGAGTCCTCCTCATCAATTCCCATTCCTAAGAGAGCTCCAACAACTCCAGAGAGAACATCTCCCGTTCCTGCCGTTGCCATTCCGGGGTTTCCTATAACGTTAACAAAGGTTTTTCCATTTGGAGTTGAAACTACTGTTCTTCCACTCTTTAAAACTACCGTTACGTTAAACTTTTCAGAGAAATCAAGAGAAGACCTAAAAGGCTCTTTCAGTATTTCATCCTTTGTTAGCTTTGAAATTCTTGAAAATTCTCCAATGTGGGGAGTAAGTATTATGGGCTGTTCCTTTAACTTTAAAACCTCTGGAGATTCAGAAAGTGCATTTATTCCATCTGCATCTATAACCATTGGGAGTTTACACTCCTTAACAAGTTCCCTTACAAACTCGTAAGTTTCAGGGTTGTTTCCAAGTCCAGGTCCGAGGACAACGGCAGAGAACTTACCGTTTTCAAGAATTTCCAACACACTATCCAAGTTTTCAATTCCAAAGTAACCTTTGTTGTCATCGTTAACAGGAATTGACATTACCTCCGTTAACTTCGTTTCAAAAATCTGGTTCAGCGATTTTGGAACGACTACTGTTGATAGTCCTCCCCCTGTCCTCAAAACGGCCTCTGCTGCCATCGATGGAGCTCCCGTTTTTCCAACGGAACCACCTATAACGGCAACATGGCCGTAGGTGTACTTGTGACTCATTATTTCCCTTTCAGGGAAAGTAAAGAAAACCTCGTCGGCAGTTAGGAGAAATCTGTTAAGTCCCATTAGAAAGGGAACGTCCTCTGGAATTGATATATCGACGACAAAGAGTTCTCCAACGCTGTAACATGCAGGAGGCATAACGTGGACAATCTTTGGAAATGCAAAGGTTACAGTTATGTCTGCCTTGATGTGAGGGCCTATTACCTCCCCCGTACCTCCAGAGAGCCCTGAGGGTATGTCAACGGAAACAACGGTCCTGTTTGAGTTATTTATAACATCTACAACGTCCTTGTAAAATCCAGTTAAAGGTTTTGAAAGGCCTGTTCCAAAGAGAGCATCAACTATCAGTGAGCTTTCCTTAACAAGGGAGTAGAACTCCACCAACTTTTCATCACTGTCTATTACGTGAACGGGAATAGGAAGTTTTGAAACTACATCGTAGTTTAATTTTGCATCTCCCTTTAGGTTTTCAGGAGAGGAAGTAAGAACAACCTCAACATCGTAACCTAAATTGTACAGGTGTCTTGCTACAGCTAAGCCGTCTCCTCCGTTGTTTCCCTTTCCACAGACAACTAAAACTGAACTTCCTTCAGTGTACCTGTATACAACCTCTGCCACCCCACGGGAGGCGTTTTCCATCAGAACAATTCCCGGAATACCCAACGTTTCTATTGTTTCCCTATCTACCTCTGCCATCTCCTTTGAATTTAAGAGCCTCATCCCTCCTCCTTTAAAAACTATTTTTTAGCTGCCATCTTTCTCTCGTACTCCCTCTTTAACTTCCTGTACTTCTCAAGGGCCAACCTCCTTTGAAGAGGTGATAACCTGTCTATAAAGACAATTCCATTGAGGTGGTCTATTTCGTGCTGAAAAGCCCTTGCGAGGAGACCTTCACCTTCTATTTCAAATTCCTCTCCTTCAAGGTTCTGGGCCTTTACCTTTGCATAGGCCGCCCTCTTGACCTTTTTGTAGAGACCCGGAAGTGAAAGACAGCCTTCTTCCTTAACAATTTCCCCCTCCAATTTGACTATCTCAGGGTTAACGAGAACAATCTTCTCCTTACCCTGTTTTTCTGTCCCAGCATTCACATCAATTACAACTACCCTCCTTAAAACTCCAACCTGGTTTGCTGCAAGACCAACCCCTCCCCTTTTGTACATCGTTTCAAACATATCGTTAACCAAATTCTTGAGCTCCCCGTTAAACTCCTTAACTTCCTCTGCCCTTGTCTTTAAGACCTGATTTGGGTAAACAACTATTTCTCTCTCCATAGAGCTTTCCTCCTTAGAAATTCAAGGCTTTCCTTAACTCCCTGTGGAGTTTTATTTTCAAGGTTTAAAATATATTCTGTTTTAAGCTGATTTATTAATTCAAAAATACCCTCAACGTCTATCCTTCCTTTACCCAACGGAAGGTGCTGGTCTGAATTTCCACAGTTATCGTGGAGGTGGAATTCGTAGATTCTATCCCCCAACTCCTCAAACCAATTTGAAATTGGAACCTTAGAAAATAGATTAATGTGGCCTATATCAAGGCATACACCTACATCTTTTGGGAGCTCCCTCATAAAGTTTTTTAAGTTTTCCGGAGTCTCATCAAAGACGTTCTCAAGGACAATTTTCCCGTACCAGTTTTCCAAAACCTCCTCAAACGTTGAGAGAGCCCTCTCAAACCAGCTCTTGTAGAAGGACTTTACCTTTTGAGGGTGGTATCCTGTATGAAATACTATGAGCTTTGCATCTAAAACCCTCGATACAGTTATGGTTTCAAAGAACCTATCCTTAGTTGCTTTTAAAACATAGCCATCAAGAGCTCCCGGATTTAGGTCTATAAACGGGGCATGAACAGTTATAGGTCTATCACCTACCTCCCTCTTTAACTTTCCAAAGTCCTTCAGTGTCAATCTGTCCAAAACATCCGAGGTTATCTGGAGCTCTACCCCTAAACCTAAGGATAAAACCTCCCTTAAAGCATCCCTTCCTTTTAGTATCTCCTTTCCTGAAACGTGCCCTACTATCTCCATTTCAAATTCCTTTCCTTTTTAAGTTAAGTACAATTTATTTTCGAGTACCCGCAAAAACAAAGAAAGTAAGAGGTAATGAATGAAAAGGATAGTTCCTCTGATAGTTCTCCTCCCGCTGACGGCCTACGGCTTCCAGATTTCCGGAGAAACTGGAGGATACTCCGTTAAACTTAAGGGAAACTACAAGAGACAGGTTGGATTTGAAAGGTGGAAGGGGAAAAAGGGAGGCTACTACTACAGGTTGGATTTAAAGGAAAGTTTCCATTTAGGAAAAAGTGCCGATTTTTTCCTGTCGGTCACAACCGGTTCAACAAAAGTTCCCTACGAAAGTATACTCACCTCAGAAAGGGATAAGCTGTTTTACGGTGGTTTTAAAACGTTCAACATTAAGGAGCTCTACCTAATAAAGAGGGGATTCATCTGGAGAAAATTAACCCTAAAGGCTGGAAAGCAGGAGTTTAGAATTCCCGGTCTTATTAAAGATTGCCTTTGGGGAGGGAGCTTTATCTACCAGCTAAATAAGAACTTTTCAATTTACTGGAACCAGATTGCAGGTTACGAGGGGAAGTACCTCCTCTTTTCCGGAGATGAGGATGACGTCGATATCTCCCAGTTTGGGGTTAACTGGAAGGGCTTGAACCTTGGTTTCTACAGGATAATGGATGCAAGGGGAAACCTTTCTGGAATTTCAAAGGGTGGAGTTTACGGAGAGTACTCTAAAAAGGGTTTTAAAACCTCTCTATTTTCACAGAACGGAAAATGGGGAGGAATCTCAAGGTTGGACCTGAATGTAATTGAGATAAAGGCCGGTTACTCTCAAAGGGGAACTACCTCCTACGGCTACGGGGAGGATTGGGAAAACTCAGCTTTAATCTTTAAGCCCTCATTTTCAGGGGTCAGGTTTCTATCCCTCTCCTTTTCACCTTACAGGTTCTTAAGAGTTAACCTGTCAAGATTTGAAAAATCATCGGGAAGGCAGATAGGAAATGAAGTTGGAGGAGAGCTCCGCTATCCAATTTACAGGGGAGAACTCTTTTTAAGGGGAGCCGTAGGCTCTCACAACTCTTACGCCCTCTTTGGAGGTTACAGGTGGGGAGTTAATAATTTAGAAAAATTTCCTCCTGCCAATTTCTCTGTTAAAAACTACTTCAGTATATCTGGAGAGTACTCAGACCTTCCAAGGAGAAGGTACAGGCCTCAGATTGACTTTGACGGGTGGGATAGAGCAAAGCACGTTGGCTACTGGCACACCACTTATAAACTGAGCCTTAAATCCGAAAATTTGAGGTTTAAAGTATCAACAGGAAGGAATACAAAGGTTGACTATGTGGTATGGGGGAACACTTCCGACAACTTTCTCTACCAGAAGAGCCACGGGAAACTCTGGCACCTTGAGGAGTTGAACTACTCCTTCAGAAATTTCCGACTTGGACTCCAACCCTTTGAAATCAAGGGAGTTATGAAGGATTACCTCTCGGGAATTCTCTACGAAACTTCGGAATTAAAGGCCGGAGCCCTCTACCACAAGGAGAGGAGCCAATTGGGGGTTTACACGTTATCGTACAAAAACCTCTCCTACGTTTTCCTTTCAAACGGCTACCGTTCAAATTCACTCCTCTCACTCTACTTAAAAGCTTTTGGACTCACAGCTTCACTTTCGAAGGAGTGGGGTAAGGGACAGAGTGGAGAGTGGGGAGTTCTCCTTGAAACAAAAAGGAAACTTTTCGGTAACGAATTAACCGTTAGGTATAGGGTTCATTCAAAGAAATTCTCAACGTACGGAGTCAGGGAATACTACAGGGACGATGGATTGACTGTAAGGCCGGGTGAGGGTGATGAGAGATATCTAAAGATTCTCATTGAAAGACCTTTAAACTATAAATTCTCTCCAAAGTTGGGTTTCATCTACAACAGACTCTACAGGTTCTCCGGGGATTTTGTCTCTCAGGAGTTTGGCATTTCCATCTCTTTCAAGCCCTGCAGAAGTGGAACGTTCAGCCTCCTTGGAGCTCTCGGAACAAACGGCTCCTACTACGAAGGAGTTAAGTTTTCCGTTTCTTGGTAGAATTAAGCTCTCACTTTGGAGGGGAAATGAGATTCTCTGAGGAAATCTTAAATGAGATTGACTTTGAAAAGGGAAACGGCTTAGTTCCCGTTGTTGTCCAGGACTTTAAAACAAAAAAAATCTTAATGGTTGCTTATGCAAACAGGGAGGCTCTCCAGAAAACCCTTGAAACGGGATTTGCACACTACTACTCCCGCTCAAGGAAGGAGCTCTGGAAAAAGGGGGAAACCTCCGGAAATTTACAGAGAGTGAAGGAGATTTACATTGACTGTGATGGGGATACCCTCCTTTACGTCGTTAACCAGAAGGGAGTTGCATGCCATACAGGAGAGTACAGCTGTTTCTTTAGAAAGCTTGCGGAGGAGGAATGAGAATAGGCGATGTCTTAGAGGAACTCTACAGGACCGTTGAGGAGAGGAAGAGGGAACTTCCTGAGGGTTCGTACACAGCCTCCCTCTTTAAGAGGGGAGAGGACAGAATTCTCCAGAAGGTCGGAGAGGAGGCAGTGGAGACAATCTTAGCTTTGAAGTCTGGAAGGAGAGAGGATGCTGTTTACGAGGTATCTGACCTCCTCTACCACTTAACTGTTGCACTTGTTAACAGCGGAATTTCCCTTGAGGAGATTGCAGAGGAACTCAATAGAAGGAAAAAGTAGTGATAATTAAAAGACTTGACGAAGTCATTAATCCAGAGGATTTGGGAAGGCTTTTAAGGAAGTTTATGTACAACGTAAATACCTCATCGATGGTGTGGGATGAAAGGGGAAAGCTCCGATACTACGACTTCATTACTCCCTTCTGCCAGTTAGTCTACAGCAAGGTTCCGGAGAGGTGCGAGGCAGACAGAAAGGAGAGGTTTGAAAAGGCAAAGAAAAGGAGGAAGCCCTTCCTCCACACCTGTTTTGCAGGAAAGCTCAACTACGTAGTTCCACTAAAGTTTCAGGAGAAGGAAAAGACCTTTTTCTGCGGTGTCGCAGGTGGCTGACAGGGTATGTCGGAGCTCTCCCGGAGGGAGATAGAAAATTTAAAGAAACTTTCAGAAGAGATAGGAGTTCCCTACGGAAAGCTTCTTTCGTATGCAGAGGAAGATTTTGAGTACGGCTGTCAGAGGACAGGAGTTAAAGTTCAGAAAATTCATAGAAAAAAGATTTTGCTACAAAAGGCAGAATTCTTTTTAAAGGCATTCAAAAGAAGAATTTATTTTAAGGAAATACCTAAGGAATTTATGTTAATTGTTGAAAGATTGGAAGAATTAGTTGGGTGGAACTTTATAAAAAGGCTCCCAACTGAAAAGAAGAAAGAACTTTATCCTGTTTTTGATACTATTAACGATTTAATTGATTCATTCCGATTCTTTTCGAATCTATTTTTACCTTCAAAAATAACGAATTACGCCTTCAGAGACCCACTGACAAAGGTTTTTAATAGACACTTCTTAGAAGAGCAGGTTTATTTTTTAAGAAATAATCCTAAGTTATTTCCTATTGGTCTAATTTACGTTGATATGGATAACTTAAAGTACATAAACGACACACTTGGCCATAAAGTTGGTGATATTTACATAAAGAAGTTAGCAGAGGCTTTGCTCTCATCAATAAGGAACACTGATTTTATTGTCCGGATAGGAGGAGACGAGTTTCTAATTATTCTTCTAAGGACGGATGAAAATGCCGTTAAGGAGGTGGTTAAGAGAATCAAAAGAAATTTGAGCTTCGCTAACTCCACATTTAGACTCTCTCCTATTCCTCTTTCTGCATCGATAGGCTGGAGTTTATGGAAGTCTCCCCAAGAACCCTTTGAGAAAGCCCTTGAGGAGGCAGATTTAAGAATGTACGAAGATAAAAAGAGAAAAAAGGAACTATCGACAGACCATGGGTCCTAAGGGTTTTCCTCCAAGCAGATGGAAATGGAGATGGTAAATCTCCTGACCACCATCCCTGTTGCAGTTAACTAAAACTCTGTAACCACTCTCTGCTATTCCCAATTCCTTAGCAATTTCCTTGATGACTAAGAAGATGTGCCCAATTAGCCCCTTATGTTTTTCCTCTAAGTCGTTAAGCGTTGGAATGTGCTCCTTTGGAATAACCAGTACGTGAACAGGGGCTTGGGGATTTATATCGTGAAATGCCATAACCTTTTCATCCTCGTAAACGACCTTCGCGGGAATCTCCTTTTTAACAATCTTGCAGAAGACACACATTATCTTCCCTCCCTTGCAAATTTTAGGTTAAGTTTAGCAAAATCTACTCCTGCCAAAGCTGTAATTTCATAACCGGACAGGTAGTAAAGTTTACCGTTTACTGCAACAGACGAAACTGCCATCTGTTGATTCCCATACTTTATAAACCCTGTAAACCACTCACACCTTCCCTCAGGGTAACTGAGCTCAGATAGGGTTCCCGTTTTTCCTCCTATCTCAAGTCCCCTATACCTCCTTGAGACTCTAAAATACCTTCTACCTGAAACAGGACCTATTTTTGTCGTTAATCTCATCATATCCTCTATCTCTTTCGCAGTTTTTTTACTTATTACCCTCTGGATAGGAGTTGGGGTAAACTTGTAAAATTTACCCGTTCTAAGGTCTTTGATTGATTCAACGATGTAAGGCTTCATCATAACTCCACCGTTCAATATCACCTGAGATATTAGAGCTTCATGAAACGGGCTCGTTGTTGTTCTGCCAAGTCCTGCCGCCGTTAGAGCAATTTCGTAGTCCCCCTTTGGTTCATCAATCCTCCCCCAGGGAAAGTTGTAGTCCTTCCTGTTAAATCCAAAGAGCTCTGCATACTTTAAAAGTCTATCCTTTCCAATTAATCTTCCCAAGTTCCCGAAGAATGGATTTGCAGAGGTTGCAAATGAGTCTGAGAACCTCCTCCTTATCTGGAGTTTACTGTTTAGCCAAACGTAGGGAGAGCACGAATCCCCCACTCCACCGCACACGAGTTCCGTTTTCGGATTTGCAAGTCCACTGTCAAGGGCAGCTGCAGCAGTTACTATTTTGAATGTGGAGGCCGTTGGGAAGTTCGTCTTGAAGAGTAGATTCGGGTAGTCTATTCCTGAAACAGCTGCAAGGACTTTCCCCGTTTTAGGTTCAATGGCTACAAAGGAGGCATACTTTAGTTTGAACCTCTTAAATTCCCTTTTAATTCTCTGCTGAAACAGGGGATTTACCGTAAACGTTACCTCGTAAATTCCGTCGTTATAAACGTACCTTCCATCGATGACCTTTGATTTTTTAAAGAGTTCGTACTGAAAGCGAAAGTCCGATTTAACCAAATTTACAAATCGGGGTTCAGAATACTCCTCTCTCTGTTTGACTACTACTTTCCTTGGCTTATTTGTTGTCTTTTCTACCTCAGAATTCCCCTGTAGAAAACTAAACAAGAGGATTGAACAGGATATTCCTACTACAGAGAAAATCCATTTTTTCATCAGAACCTCCTTTTTCTAAATGTAATAAAATAGGTTAGAAATCGTTTGGAGGTAGAGTTTTGACAATTAAAGGTATTCTCCTTGAAATAGCTTCAAGAAAGAGGGGAGCTCTCTCAGTTTCACCTCAGGACGTTGAGAGGGCAAGGAGAAAAATTTCTAAGATGTGGAACAGTAACCTTCCTGAGGTTCTACCTCCAAAGTTGGCGGCTGGGGTTGACGGAAGCAGGAACAAGAAGGTTTATGCCGGTTACGTAGTCTATGCCTTGGGTGTGGCATCCCTTGTCTTTGAGAAAGAAAGGAGAAAAAACTCCGTTATAAATGGGGATGTTGATATTCTAAAGCCCGAAGAGTACTCAGATTCGAGACTAAGAAACCTCATGGGAATTTTGGAGTACAAGGGAGCTCTCTCAACACTTCCGAAAACAGAACTCCTCTTTTTAGACGGTTCAATTGTTGGAGCTCTCGTCCGTCCTAATGTCTTCCTCTACGAGGTAAAGGGAGAGGTAAAGAAGTTTGTTGAGGAGCTCTTTGAGGAGTTAAAGGGAAAATTTTCGTCTGACAAAATTGATTCAAAGGACTTTTATCCTGAAATTTCTAAAAAGTACTCGGGAGAGGACTTTGTTGTTGCCTGCGGCTATCTTGAGTACTTGGAGTACCTTTTGACTATCTACAGACTCTTAGAGCTCTCTGTAAGGGATGGAAAGTCAATAGTTTCCATATCAAAGAGGTCAAACTCAAGACTCTACCGTTTGGATACTGTCCTTCCTGACATTGCAGTTTTAAACTTTCTCCAGCCTCCTCCCGGTTACTCAGAGCCCTTTGAGTTTTCAATTGAGGAGGAGAAGAAGTTTCAGTTTCCGGGGAAATTTGATGAGGCTTTAAGGAGATTTAAATTTAAAACGTTCTTCTTGAAGATGAAGGAGGGAATCTACAAGGTAGAGCTCCTCGGCAACATCTCCGTTGAGGAGGCAATCTCATACATGAGGTTTTACGAAGTTTCAGGATACAACTATATCCTAAAGGAGGTTCACGAGAGGGTAAAAATAACCTCATCAGACATGGAGGACATAATAAGGGAATTGAAATTTAGAGGAGTAACAGGGAGGGAGGCCCTTGGAGAGTAACCCCTTTAAAGGAGAAAGGGCTTCAGAGTACGACCTATTCTTTCAAACGAATTACGGAAGGGTAGTTTACTCTTTGGAGAGGGAGCTCCTCCTCAAGGGCCTTTCAGATTACTTAAGGGGAAACTCCCTTGAGGTTGGATGTGGTACGGGAATCTGGATGAAAACATTTAAAGATGAGGGATTTGGTGAACCCGTTGGACTTGACATTTCATACGATATGCTTCTTCAGGCAAAGAGAAAGGGTTTAAAAAAACTGGTAATGGGAACAGCACTGAGACTTCCCTTCAGGGACGATACATTTGACCTTACCTACTTCGTTACGAGTTTAGAGTTCATCGTTGATAGGGAGAGGGCTCTCCTTGAGGCAACGAGGGTTTCAAGAAAAGCCATTGCAGTGGCCTTTCTCAATAAGTATTCTCTCTTAAACATATACAGAATTGTTAAATCGTACTTCTCCAAGTCAACTTACTCTCCATCCTCCTTTCTAACGATAGATGAACTTAAAAAGTTGGCTTCCTTTGTTTCATCAGTCGGAAGGAAGGGTTTAAAACTGGAAAAATTCCTGACAACTATTAATTTATCGGTGGGAAACTTCATTGAAGAGTCTCTGGAGAGGAAATTTGGTTTTGAACTCCCATTTGGAGCATTTGCCTTGGCGGTTTTTAGGGTTGTAAGATGGAGTTAGTTAGGGAAATAAGTATTGAAGAGGCTTTTAAAAAGGGCTTTAAGTTCATTGATGTAAGAACAAAGAGTGAATTTGAAGAGTTTCACATCCCCGGAGCTTACAATGTTCCCCTCTTTTCTGAGGAGGAGAGGAGAAAAATATCGGAGGTTTACTACAGTAAGGGAGAAAAGGAAGCACGTCTCCTTGCCCTAAAATTAGTTGGCCCCAAGCTGTACAACATTGTTTCAGAGGTAAAGGAAATAAAGGAAAGAGAGGGAAGGGTTGTTGTCTACTGCTGGCGAGGTGGAATGAGGAGCCTTGCCGTTTCTGCCATTTGCACCCTTGTAGGAATAAACGTTCCAAGGTTGATTGGGGGTTACAGGGAGTTCAGACGTTACACGTTAAGGAGAATGGAGGAAATTCTAAAGGACAAAAAATTGATTGTTGTTTACGGTCCAACTGGAAGTGGAAAGACGAGGATTTTGAGAACTCTGAAGGAGGAAGGGTTTCCCGTAATTGACCTTGAAGGACTTGCAGGCCATAGGGGCTCTGTTTTCGGTGGAATAGGACTAAAACAGCCTTCTCAGAAAATGTTTGACTCACTCCTCTGGTTGGAACTTGAGAGATTGAAGGACTCTCCAGTTATAGTTGTTGAGGGGGAGAGCAAGAGGATAGGAAAGCTCTTCATTCCTGAGCCCTTCTGGAAGGCTATGGAGAGGGGAGAAAAGGTCTCAATTGAGATACCATTAGAGGAGAGGATAAAAATTTCTATGGAGGATTACCAGGTTAACAAGTTTTCTCCTGACGTTTATCTAAAGGCACTTGAAAGAATAAGAAAAATTTTAGGCGATGAAAAGTATCAGAGAATAAAAAAGCTGATAGAGGAGAAGAACTACCCGGAAGCAGTCAGGGAGCTAATGATTAACTACTACGATAAACTTTACAAAAAATCAACTCCTGAAAGCGTTGAATCTCTAAAGGCAGAAAACTTCTCACAGGCTCTTTCCCTCCTCAGGGAACGCCTGAAGAGTAAAAAGTTCTAACAAGTTTTCCTACCAAATTTTCATATATTCAATTATGAGGAATAATCCTAAGGAGGGAGAGATGCCAAAAGCAATTGCGAGCTATTGGGAGCCTTTAGAGGATAAGAAGGTAAGGTGTACACTTTGTCCAAGAAACTGCATCATTCCAAACGGGGGAAAGGGGTTCTGTTTGGTTAGGGTAAACGAGGATGGAAATTTATTTACAACGGTATATTCAGAGATAACCTCTGCAAACTACGACCCTGTTGAAAAGAAACCTCTCTACCACTTCTACCCCGGTTCTGTAATCTTCTCAATAGGAACGAACGGCTGTAACCTCGACTGTAAATCCTGTCAAAACTGGGAAATTGCCCGTCAGGATACCCCACACATGAGGCAGGTATTTACGCCTGAAGCAGCCGTTGAGTATGCAAAGAGGTACGGCTCAATTGGAATTGCATACACGTACAACGACCCGATAATCTGGTTTGAGTACGTAAAGGACACTGCTGAGAGGATGAAGGAGGCAGGGCTTGTTAACGTAATGGTTACAAACGGGAATATAAACATAGAGGCTTTGAGGGAGCTCCTTCCCCTAATGGATGCCTTCAACGTTGACCTTAAGGGAATGGACAGGGATTACTACCTGAAGTTTTCATCCTTTCCAAATCCTAACGTCTGGCAAACGTGTGAGGAGATTAAAAAGGCCGGTAAACACCTTGAACTTACAAAGCTCATAGTTCCGGGATTTGACAATTTCACCCCTGAGTACTTTGAGAGATTTGGAAAGTGGATTTCTGAAAACTTGGGCAAGGATGTTCCGTTGCACTACTCAAGGTTTTTCCCTGCCTACAAGCTGATGGATACACCCCCAACACCAGTTGAGGTCATAGATATGGCATACGACGTTACTAAAGATTATCTCTGGTACGTCTATGTGGGGAACGTTATAGAGCCTGAGAGGGAATCAACCTACTGTCCCCAGTGTGGAGAGCTCTTAGTCAAAAGGGTAGGTTACAACGTAGAGGTTCTTTTTACCAAAGATGGGAAGTGTCCTAACTGTGGAAGGCCTGTAGATTTCGTTTTTTGAAAAAATGGTAAACTCTATAGAAATCCTGTAAAGAGGAGGGAGAGATGAGAATTTTCAGCCCTGCATTTGGAAACGGCGAGTACATACCTATCAAATACACCTGCGACGGAGAGGACGTTTCCCCACCCCTTCTCTTTCTTGACCCACCGGAGGAAACCCAGAGCTTTGCCCTTTTAGTTGACGACCCCGATGCCCCTGGTGGAGTCTTTACCCACTGGATTATCTACGATATCCCTTCAAACTTTGAAGGACTCCCCGAGGATGTCCCCCCCGCTCCAGAACTTGAGTACGGAATAAAGCAGGGTATTAACGACTTTGGTAGAGTGGGTTACGGAGGTCCCTGTCCACCACCGGGAAGGCCCCACAGGTACTTCTTTGTTCTATTTGCCTTGGACGTTCCTTCAATCGGAATTCCTGCAGGGGTTGACAAGTCTGAGTTCCTGTCGGCAATTGAGGGGCATGTTCTATCTCAGGATGAACTTGTAGGACTCTACAGTAGATAATAGATTTTCCCCCTATGGAAAATTTGTTCATACCAATCGGTGGCGGAAACGAAATAGGGGCAAGCTGTTACCTTTACATCGTTGATGGTTTAAAGTTTGTTGTTGATTCTGGGATACGGTTTTCTCCAAAGGAGCCATTTCCAGACTTTAATTTATTAAAATCATTGGCTCCTGAAATTGATGCTATTTTCATAACCCATGCCCACATCGACCACTGCGGGAGTATTCACATCCTATCCAATCTCTACCCTGAAACTCCCATATACACAACCCATGAAACGGCCCAGCTCCTTTCGCTGATGGTTGAGGATGCAATAAAGGTTCGGCACATCCAGAATAGAAATTCTCAGGATGAGTGGAAGGAGTACAAGCTCCTGGATAGAGCCCTCTCCAAAATTGAGAGGAGGGATTTCTTTGACAGAATTGTAGTTAAAAACGTTGAGTTTACTTTTTACCCGGCCGGACACATTTTAGGAGCTCTCTCTTTAGGTGCATTCTACGGAGAAAACTCCTTTCTGTTCCACTCTGGAGACATCTCCATTTCCCCGCAAAAGACCGTTGAGGGCGCATTCATTCCAGACCAAAGGGCAGACCTTTTAGTTTGTGAAAGCACCTACTTCTACTCATCGAGGAGCTTTGACAGAGAGAGGAGTGAGAAGGAGCTCTTAAATACCGTTAGGGAAACGGTGGAGAGGAGGGGAAAGGTTTTAATACCTGTTTTTGCCCTCGGAAGGGCTCAGGAGATTATGTTGATACTCTCTGAGGGTATGGAGAGGGGAGAGATTCCACCAATTACCGTTTACGTTGACGGCCTTGCAAAGGAGGTTTCAACCATTTATGAGAACCTATTAAACAAAAACTTTTTTAACTACTATCTTCAGCCAGCTCCCTCCTATAAAGGTCTTTCCTTTAAAGAGGCATGTGAGGAGAACTTGAGGGAGGCAGACTGTATCCTATCAACCTCTGGAATGCTGATGGAAGGAACACCTTCATTCATCTATAGTGGGTTAATCTCAAGAAACCCCAAGAACGCAATAGTATTCAGTGGATACATGGCCGAGGAGAGCTTCGGATACAGGCTCCTTAATGATAGAAAGATTTTCAGTTCTTACAGGTGTCAAATAAGAAAACACCACCTCTCTGCCCACTCCGACAAGGAGGAGTTAGAAACCCTTCTAAATAGACTTTCTCCCAAAAGAGTAGTTATGGTTCACGGATATCCAACGAAGGAGAATGAGAAGTTTCATGCGTTCAACAGGGAGGTTGTAAGATTTTGAGAGTCTACTTGGGATACCCCCTTTCCTTCTCTCCAAAAGGTGAATTTAAACTGAAAGATAATTTTTTAAGGGAAGTAAACTGTAACTATTCCTCAATTCCAGTTGAAGTCAAAAAGAAACTACTTTCGCTTTTGGAAAATATATCACAGAAAGACTACATTTTTTTAGACGGTATATCGTACGACGGGATAGACCTATTAGAGTTTTCGCTCTTTCCGATAGAGAAGTTGGACGTTGATGAGGTTGTTGTTCCCGGCTATCTCTACGGAAAGCAGACCTATTTAATAAGGGAGCTCTTTAAAAAAGTTTTTAACAGAAAAGTTACTGTTCTCTACGATTTCAACTTCTTTGATTCAGGTTCAATAGTTATAAATGTTGGCTATACAAGGAGCTCTATCTCCCTTGGGGGAAAACTTCTCTCGGTTGTACCAATTGGTGAATTTCACTTTGTAGACATTTTCGGAAATTACCTTTTCAATAGAACTATAGGTGAACTTGGAATTTCAAATGCAAAGTTGAGAAAAGAGGGTATAAGAGGAGAGCTCCTTGACAGCTGCCGTGCCTCGGCGGCAAGAATCCTCTTTGGCCGTTCAGATACCCTCTCCCTACCTCAGCTTAACTACAGGAGAACTGTTCCAAAAGGTGAGGTTGAGAAGGCCATTAGCCCGATTTTAGGAAGTGCAAGGTATGGAGACGTTATCCTATCCCTTTCAAACTTCTCCTCAATTTTCGTCAAGCTCCTCTACACCTACGAGGAAATCTACAGGGAGAGGTTAAAGGTCTCATCAATCTCCGTCATAGGAAGGTTGAGGTGGCCCTTTATTCACCTCCTTAAAACCGTCTTTCCCATACCTGTCAATGAGCTTTCAGGGAAGGAGTTTTTAAACCTAAAGGTTGAAAACAGGCATTTAAAGGTTGATGTAAGGAATTTTTCACTCGACAGGTCAGTTCTAAGGCTTGAGGAGATTGAGGAGGAGCCTGAGGAGATAAGTTTAGAATCCCTGAGGTACTACTTCAACAAGAGGGACTTAAAGGGAGTAAAGGTTATAGAGGAGCTCTCAAAAGGGCTTTCTAAGGACAGCTCCTTTGTTTACGAACTTCTTAACATAGTTAAGAGGTGTTTTGCCACTCAGATGGAGGATATTTTCTACTTAAATGCATCAATTGCTGCTCTGAGCCACTTGGATTTGAACAACTTTCTCTTTAAAAAGGTTCAAAGGGAGATGGAAAATAAGGCCTTTGACTGGCAGTTACCCTTTGAGACAAAGATAAACATTCTCTACTTCTGTTATAAGAACAGGGAGAAACTGAATGGAACTCCCCTGTCAATCTTTCCCTACCTAATGGTCACCTACATAAGAAACAGAAAGGTTTCAGAGGGAGAAAAGAACTTTGTAAGAACCGTTGCCGAAGAATTTTTTAAACTTAATTCCTAAAAAGATTAAAGGAGTAAAACGCAGCTAAAAAAGGGAGGTATGTACAGAACATACTCTTTTAAAACTCTACGCAGGATAATCCGTTAAAATTAAAACTTAACCTTCAAAGATTAGGAGGTAATGTTGAAATTCCTTCTTGAATTCATAGCAACAGGTTTTTTCTCTGGAAAGCTGCCAAAAATGCCGGGGACTTGGGGGTCGATACTTGCATCTATCCTATGTTACTTTTTCTGGCCTTCTAACTTGACATATCAAATATTAATTATCATCGTAACTTTTAGTCTGAGTGTTCTTTCTTCTGATTTTGTATCCAAACAGCTGAGAGAGAAAGACCCTGATATCGTTGTTATTGATGAGATTTTAGGTATTGAGATTACATTTTTAGGATTAAATGTCTACCATGACATAAAACTCGCATTCTTAGGTCTCTTAATATTTAGAGTTATTGATATAATAAAACCCCCTCCAATTCCCTGGTTTGAGAGACTACCAGGTGGCTGGGGAATAACTGTAGATGATGCTGTAGCAGGTATCGTTTCCAATTTTTTGTTAAGACTCGTTGGAGGTCTTATTTATGTTTAAAAAGGTTCTAATTGCAAACAGGGGTGAAGTAGCCACAAGAATAATAAGGGCATGTAAGGAGTTGGGAATAAAAACCGTTGCTATATACTCTGAAGCCGATGTAAACTCACTTCACGTCAAAAAGGCCGATGAAGCCTTTCTCATCCACGGAGACCCTATAAAGGCATATCTCAACTATTACAAGATTGTTGACATTGCAAAAAGGGCAGGAGCTGATGCAATCCACCCAGGTTACGGTTTTCTCTCGGAAAGAGCTGACTTTGCCGAGTACGCAAGAAAGCATGGAATAGAGTTTATAGGGCCTTCAGTAGAGCACCTTAAAATCTTCGGTAGCAAGATTGAATCAAAGAGACTTATGAAGGAGTTGGGCGTTCCTGTTGCAGAGGGAAGTGAAGAACCCATTTTTGATGTTGAAAAGGCAAAGGAGATAGCTGAAAAGATAGGCTACCCTGTCATGATAAAGGCAGCCCATGGTGGTGGAGGAAGGGGGCTTAGGGTTGCAAGGAATGAAAAGGAGCTAATTTCCCAGTTCCAAATAGCTGTTAAGGAGGCTGAGGCGGCCTTTGGAAAAGGAGAAGTTTTTATAGAAAAGTTCATTGAAAATCCGAGGCACATAGAGATTCAAATAGTTGCTGATAAACATGGAAATGTTGTTCATTTGGGGGAAAGGGACTGTTCTCTTCAGAGAAGACACCAGAAGGTTTTAGAAATTGCCCCTTCACCCGTTTTAACGAGAAGGCAAAGAGAAAAGTTAGGTAAAGTCTGCGTCGAAGCAGCTAAAAAAATAGGTTACTACGGTGTTGGAACGTGGGAATTTTTAATGGATAAGTATGGAAACTTTTACTTTATGGAGGTGAACCCAAGGCTTCAAGTGGAGCATACGATAACTGAGGAAGTTACTGGAATAGACATTGTACAGGAGCAGATTAGAATTGCTGCCGGAATGGGACTCTCCTTTTCTCAGAGAAATGTCCAAATATACGGCTTTGCCTTTCAGTTTAGAATAAATGCTGAGGACCCAAAGAGGGATTTTGTTCCCGTTCCAGGGACGATTACTGCCTACTACTCACCTGGTGGTATCGGAGTAAGAATAGATGGTGTTGTCTACAAAGGATATACGATTCCTCCTTACTACGATTCAATGGTTGCAAAGTTAATAGTTTGGGGAAGAAGCTGGGATGAAACTATCAGGCGCTCAAAGAGAGCTCTAGGCGAATTTGTTATAAGGGGCGTTCCAACGACAATTCCCTTCTTTAAAAAAATTATAAACGACCCTGAATTTGTTAAAGCCCAGTTTGATACTTCATTTATAGATAGGAAGATAAAGGAATTTACGTTCATAAAGGAAACGGATCCAGAGGTTCTTGCACTTGCAATTTCGGCAGCCATAGCTGCCCACCATGGGCTTTAAAAAGGAGGCATGAATGGGAAAAAAGATTCTCTTTACAGATGTTACATTGAGGGATGCTCACCAGTCACTCTTTGCAACAAGAATGAAGACAAGGGATATGGTGGAGATTGCTCCTGTTATAGATAGGGCAGGCTTCTGGTCTGTTGAAATGTGGGGAGGAGCAACGTTCGACGTTTGCCTAAGGTTTTTAAGGGAGGACCCCTGGGAAAGATTAAGAATTTTGAGAAAACTAATGCCAAACTCTAAGCTCCAGATGTTACTTAGGGGACAGAACCTTGTAGGTTACAGACACTATCCTGACGATGTTGTCAGAGCTTTTGTAAGAAAGGCTGCAGAGAATGGAATCGACGTGTTCAGGATATTTGATGCTCTTAACGACCTGAGGAACGTTGAAGTTGCAGTTGAGACTGCAAAGGAGATGGGAAAGATTGTTGAAGGAGCTCTCTCCTACACAATAAGTCCCGTTCACACAGAGGACCTCTACATAGAGCTTGCCCTTGAATTTAAGGAGATGGGAGCAGACATAATAACTATCAAGGACATGGCCGGTCTTTTATCCCCAGAAAGGGCCTACACACTTGTAAAGGCCCTGAAGGAGGAGGTTGGCCTACCTGTTCACATTCATACCCACTGTACCAGTGGCCTTGCAGAGATGGCTCAGTTGAAGGCAGCAGAGGCAGGAGCTGATATCTTTGACGTAGCCATATCACCTATGGCCTCGGATACCTCCCATCCTGCAGTTGAAACGATGGCATACGCTTTAGGGGAATTTGGATACGAGATTGGCCTTGATGGGACTTCCCTAAAAAAGATGGCTCAGCACTTTAAGGAAGTTAGGAAGAAGTACAAAAAGTACGATATAGACTTTAAGGGAATAGATGCTGCAGTTCTTGAGCACCAGATACCCGGCGGAATGATTTCTAACCTTATAAACCAACTGAAGGAGCAGGGAGCTCTCGACAGGTTAGAGGAAGTCCTTGAGGAAGTACCAAGGGTTAGGGAGGACTTGGGTTATCCTCCACTTGTTACTCCTACAAGCCAGATAGTTGGAACTCAGGCTGTACTCAACGTCCTCTCAGGCGAGAGGTACAAGATGATTACCCAGGAAACGAAGAACTACGTTAAAGGACTCTACGGTAAACCTCCGGCTCCAATTAAGGAGGAGATAATCAGGAAAGTATTAGGGGATGAGGAACCAATAACCTGTAGGCCGGCAGATTTACTCCAACCTGAGCTTGAAAAGTGTAGAGAGGAAATAAAGGACCTTGCAAGAAGCGAGGAAGATGTTCTCTCCTACTGTCTCTTTCCAAAGGTTGCAAAGGAGTTCTTCGAGTGGAGAGAGAAGGTTGAAAGAGGAGAAATTCCTGCAATTTCTGAGGAAGACCTCCACGATATGGAAGAAGAAGAAAAACAGTGTCCTCAGCCCTTGGCTCCTACAGAGTTCATGATTAACGTCCACGGTGAAACCTACCACGTTAAGATTGCCGGTGTTGGTCATAAGAAGGAAGGGAAAAAACCTTACTTTATTAAAATTGATGGAAGACTTGAGGAAGTTGTTGTTGAACCCTTAGTTGAAATTGTTCCAACGAGGGGAGAGGTAGAAATTGCAGGAGAGCTAACAAGCTCCTCAAGGAGGCCAAGAGCCACAAGGGAGGGAGATGTTACATCACCCATGCCTGCAAAGGTTGTTGAAATAAAGGTAAAAGAGGGTGATAGAGTTAACGAAGGTGATGTTGTTGCCATTGTTGAAGCGATGAAGATGCAGAACGAGGTTCATGCTCCTATAAGTGGAGTTGTTAAGGCGATTTACGTAAACGTTGGAGATAACGTAAACCCCGATGAAGCCCTGATGACGATAGAACCTGAATAGTCAAGGTAGGCCTCGTGCCTACCCTTTAAATTTCCCTGATAGATAAATCCATCCGAAAAAGGCAAGAACCCCTGACATTGTAAAGAGTAAGAGGTGAAAGTAGAAAGCCACAGTTAGGGCGTAACTTCCTTTTAATCCAAGTAGAGCAAAGCCTCCAACCAAACCTGCTTCGTAAGTTCCGAATCCCCCTATACTGTGAATCGGTAGAACAGTAGTTAATTCACCGAATGTTGCTACAAATATCGTTTTTGGAAATGAGATGTTTATTCCTCCAGCCTTCAATATAAAGAAAAAAGAGAGAAATTTAAAAGTCCAATTTAAAATTGAGTAGGTAAAAACGAGGGTTAAATTCTTCTTTGAGTTAAAATTGGAGAAGAAACTGAACAGAGTAAAAGCTATGGGAAACTTATTTTTAAACTTTCTCAATAACTTAAAGCCTATAAAAATTATTAGGAGAATGAAAAAAAACAAAAATACAGAAATCAAGAGTAATTTCTTGTTCTGAAAAGAAATAAATACTGTAGAAAGAGTAAAAAGAATGGATAAGGAGAGTAAATCAAACAACCTTACCAATAAAAGTGTCGCCGATGAAATTACTCCTTCTACGCTAAAAAGCTTCTTCAAAATTATGGGAAACGAAGCTTCTCCAGACCTAAAAGGAAGTAGATTGTTGAAGAATGTGTGAACTGCCATAACTGCTGATAGGTCTAACGTTTTAATTTCTGGAAAGAATAGGGTAAATCTCTTTGCCCGTAGAAAATAGGTAGAGATATAGATAATGAGGGATAGAAACAAGTATATTGGAGATAGGCAGTTGAGAATTTCGTTAAGTTTTGAGAATACGTTGTACTCAACGAGAAAGTAGATAAAGATTGAAAGTATTATTAGAGATACAAGTAGGCTATTTCTCTTCAACGTTGAGAGCTCTCCTTACAACGTAGGGCTTTTTGTTCTGAGACTCGTAGTAGATTCTCATGAGGATTTCACTCAAAATTCCGGTAGTGAACATCTGAGTTCCAGCAATCATAAATAGGACAGATATTATTAGTAGAGGTCTCTGTCCTATTGAGTGTCCCGTTAACTTCAGAAGGACGAGGTAGAGAAACGGAAAGAAACCTATAGAAAAGAGAACTATTCCTAAGAGGCCAAAGAAGTGAATTGGTTTCTGCATAAACTTTTGTAAGAACCAGATGAAGAATAGGTCGGAAATCACCTTGAAGGTCCTCGATATTCCATACTTTGACCTTCCAAACCTCCTTGGGTGGTGCTCAACGGGAATTTCTACTATTCTGTTTGGAGAAGTTACTGTCGAAACGAGGGCTGGAATGAACCTGTGGAGCTCTCCATAGAGCCTTACTCTCTTTATTACATCACTCCTGTACGCCTTCAAAGTGCATCCGTAGTCGTGAATTCTCACTCCAGTCAGTTTTCCTATTAACCAGTTTGCCACCTTTGAGGGAAGCTTCCTTGAAACTGCTGCATCCTTTCTGTTCTTTCTCCAGCCACTTACAACATCGTAGCCTTCCTTTATCTTTTCAATTAATCTTGGAATGTCTTTCGGGTCGTTCTGGAGGTCTCCATCCATCGTAATTATCACATCGCCCGCTGAGTGGTCTATCCCTGCAACAATTGCAGGAGTCTGTCCGAAGTTCCTCGAAAACTCTATTACTTTTACCTTTTTATCCTTCCTCGCAATCTCCTCTAAAATCTCCCCTGTCCTGTCTGTACTTCCGTCGTTAACGAAGATAACTTCATAGTCGTAGGGAAGTTCTCTTAAAACTTCTACTAACTGTTTGTAGAGAATGGGGACATTCTCCTCCTCGTTGTAAACGGGAATAACAACAGAGAGCTTTTTAATTTCCTCCATATAGCTTCTCCAAATTGTAGTTTGAAATGACAACTATACTGTGTTTTGTAAGCAGTTCCTTCTTCCTGTCAAGAATGTGGTATTGAATTCCCTTTAATCTCCTAAGCCTGTTTTCCCTCGTTACTACAACAACAGGTTTTCTACTGTTTAGAAGCTTAACTATTTTATCCCTGTTTAAATCCCTCAACTTACCGCTTCTGTAGTAGAAGACTATCTCTGGACTTGTATAGTCGAAAAATGCAAATTTACACTCCTTACATTTTGCATTCAACTTCCTCAATTCCTTACCTATCTGAGGTTTAGCTCTGTAGGGCTCTAAAGAGGGTAATGTTACCCACTTAAACAGAATCATTCCAGTTAAAAAGCCAACAGTAAGTACCTGGAGAGCTCTGCCACTCCAGAGGGAAAGCCACGAAGCTACGAGTGGAGGAATTAAGAAGAGAGCTCCCCATAGAGGCCAACCTTTGTAGAGCCAGAAGGCACATCCTATAAACGTTAAAAGTGTAAAGTAGAATGCGGTTAAGTAGGAAGGGAGGTTTTCTCTAAACCTCATTAAGTACCAAGTTGTTAAAACGGCAAACGGAGGAAATGAGGGAAGTAGGTAGTGGGCCAATTTTGTGTGGGCTATCTGGAAGAATAAAAGTACAGTAGAAAACCAGACGAGGGAAAACTCGAGTACAGGATTACTGAGAAAGTTTTTTCTCTGGAATACTCTGTATACTGCAAAGGGGAAGAAGAAAACCCAGGGAATGTAGAGCCAGAAATAGTTGGCAAGGTAGTACCACCAATAGGTTGGGTGGCCCGGAATTTTTCCTGTAAAACGGTGGATGTTGTGAAAGATGATAAATTCCTTAAAGAATTCGTATCCGTGCTTCTTTAAAACTGCCCCATACCAAGGTAGAACAACTAAAAAGTAGATAAAAAATCCGGAAAACCAGGGAATTCTCTTAAGTCCCTCTTTGAGCTCCCTCCTTAAAACCATGTAGAAAATGGCAATAATTCCTGGTAGGGCAAGACCAACAGGTCCCTTTGTGAGTGTTGCAAGTCCGGAGAAGAGGAATGCCAACCTGTGGTAGTTTTTATTTTTTCTGTGGTGTCCCTCGAAGAAGAAAATGAGGGATGCTGAGATGAAAAAGGTTAAAACAATGTCGGGCATTGCTACCGAGGACATCACTATAAAGTCTAAAAGGGAAAGGAGAACTAAGGAGCTCCAGAATGCAAACTCTTCCTTCTTCCACCTTGAGAGCCACCAGTAGAGGAGTAGAACTGTAAGGATACCAAATATGGAGACAAAAAATCTTCCTCCAAATTCGTTAACTCCGAAAATTTTGTATCCTAAAGCTATGAGCCAGTAAATTAGAATCGGTTTATCAAACCTGAATTCGTAGTTGTAGTAGGGAGTAATGTAGTCTCCCGATTTAACCATCTCATAGGCGGCCTCTAAGTACTTTGGCTCATCCTTGTCAAAGGCCGAGTAGAGACCGTTAGGTAGAACTAAGAGTAGAAAAGAAACTATAAAGATGATTAGAGCTCTCTTTCCCTTCATCTGACTTCCTTAAAATTTTTAAGAAATTGTAATGTATCTCAGGAAGTTATTACATTCATGGAAATTCTCGAACATCTTTCAAGAGCTCTCAAGTTGTACCCTCCCTCAAGGGTAAAGAGTATCGGAACTGAGAGCTCCTTTGCAGACTCAACAATTTGGGAGACTACAAACTCAACGCCACTATCTGAAACCTCAAGGCCTGTAAGAGGGTCGTCCGAGTGTAGGTCGTACCCTGCAGATACAAGAATTACTTCAGGTTCAAATTCCCTTACGGTTTTTCTGAAAATACCAGAATAGACCTCCATGTATTCCCTATCACCACTTCCCTCCCCCATTGGAACGTTTAGGATGTGGTCGTTGTTCTCCTTTTCACTTCCCGTTCCAGGGTAGAAGGGATACTGGTGGGTTGAGAAGTAGAAGACGTTTGGATTGTCGTAGAATGTACTCTGAGTTCCGTTTCCATGGTGAGCATCAAAGTCAACGATAAATACCCTTTCAAAGTCTAAGGATAGGGCTTTTACTGCAGCAACTGCTACATTGTTAAATATGCAAAATCCCATTGCCCTATCCCTTTCTGCGTGGTGTCCCGGAGGTCTTACTGCACAGAAAACTGCATCAAACTCCCCACTTTTCAGTATTTCCACCCCTAACTCGTTAGCTCCTGCTGCCATTAGAGCTGAATCACAGGTGAACTGGTTGTAGTACGTATCGGGGTCGAAAAATCTTGGAGCTCTCTCCCGACAGGAGGTTATCACATCTGTTATGTAGTTTTCGCTGTGAATGGCCCTTAAGAGCTCGTAGGAAACTTGCTTCGGTTTTATTATCGGGAGCTCTGCCTCAAAAATGGGCTTCATGAAGTACTTGAGCCTTAGAGCGTTTTCAGGATGGGTTGGTAAATCGTGCTTTAAAAATACATCATCGTAGATAACTGCCAATTTCAACTCAACTTCCTCACGATTTCAAAGTCAGCCCTTCTACTTTCAACGTCGACACTCAAAAGTTTTGCAAGGACTCTGTCCCCGATTCTAAATACCGTTCCCGTCTTTTCCCCTACTAAACAGTACTGTTTAGGAACACATATGTAGTAGTCGTTCTTTAAATTTGTAACGTGAATGAAACCTGGAATTACCTGCTCTATCGTTTCTATGTAAAGCCCTTGTTCTGAAACTCCTGTAATTATTGCCTCAAAGACCTCTCCTACGTGGTTCTGTGCGTACTGGAGTTTTTTAAGTTCAACAACGTCCCTTTCTGCCTCGTCCGCCGTAATTGAGCGCTCCGTAACGTGCTTACAGACAATCTCTAACTTTTCCTCCCATGCAGGTATAGATTCAGGTTTGAACTCTCCCTTTAAAGCCATCTTTATGAGCCTGTGAAGCTGGAGGTCTGCATACCTCCTTATGGGAGAAGTAAAGTGGGTATAGTAGGTTGAAGCCAGTCCAAAGTGTCCAATGTTATCGGGGGAGTACTTTGCCCTTGCCATTGTTCTCAGCATTAAGTAATTGACCAACTTTTCCTCAGGTTTCCCTTCGACCTGCTCCAAAATTTTCTGGAGGAGCTTTGGCTGAACGTCGTTTTGAACGGAGGGAGCTCTTATTCCAAGTGAGCGAACAAAGTTGAGAAACTCCTGTAGCTTCTCCCTGTCCGGTGACTCGTGAACTCTGTATATACTCGGATAGTCCGTCCAGAACATGTACTCGGCAACGGTCTCGTTTGCTGCAATCATAAACTCCTCTATAATTCTGTGACTCCAGAGCCTCTCTGCCTTGTATATGTCTATCGGTTCCCCCTCTGCGTTGAGAACGACAACAGGCTCTGGAAGGTCAAAGTCTAAGGATCCCCTCTTGTACCTTTTCTTGTAGAGAATTTGGGCAAGTTCGTACATTGTTTTCAGGGAATCAACAACGTGGGGAAACTTATCTATAGCCTCCTCATCCCCATCAATTATTTTCTGAGCAATCGTGTAAGTGAGCCTTGCCTTACTGTGGATAACACTCTCGTATATCTTGTAGTCAACAACAAATCCCCTTCTGTTTATCTCCATTTCACAGGTAAACGTCAACCTATCTACGTTAGGATTGAGGGAGCATATTCCGTTTGAGAGCCTCTCTGGAAGCATTGGAATGCACCTATCTGGAAAGTAAACACTCGTTCCCCTCTTGTAGGCTTCCCTATCAAGGAAACTTCCCGGTTTTACATAGTGGGAAACATCTGCTATGTGGACAAAGAGTTTATAGTTACCGTTTGGAAGTTTCTTTATTGCAACTGCATCGTCAAAGTCCCTTGCATTTTCCCCATCTATGGTAAAACAAAGCTGCTCCCTTAAGTCAACCCTTCCTTCTATTTCCTCCTCTTTAACCTCAAGAGGAATTTTTTCAGCTTCTTCCAAAACCTCCCTTGGAAACTCAACGGGAAGGTCGTACTTTCTTATTATCAGCTCTATATCAAGCTTTGGACCGGTTTTTCCCAAGTTCTCAACCACCCTTCCTACAGGTCCCCTTGTTTCAGATGGATAGGAGATTATCTCTACAACAACGTAGTCCCCATCCTCAACGTTTTTACAGTCCTCATGGGTAAGAATAACGTCGTAGCGAATTCTCTTATCCTCAGGTACAACAAAGCATGACTTTTTGCTCTTTTCAACCCTTCCTACAATTTTCTTAACGGCTCTTTCAATTATCGAAACTATCTTTCCCTCTCTTCTCCCTTCCCTACCTTCCTTTACAATCTCAACTGCAACAATATCTCCGTTCATTGCTCCAGACATGTTTCTCCCTGGAACAAAAACTCCCTTTCCTCCCTCTATCGGGTCAACAAATCCGTACCCTTCTCTGTAAACACAGAGCTTTCCAACGACTAAGTTCAGCTTTTCAGGAAGGGCGTACTTTGCCCCTTTCAGCTTTACAAGTTTTCCCCTCTTTGCAAGTTCCTTGAGCTTTTCACGGAGCTCCCCCCTCTCCTCAGGTGGAATTCCCAAGTACTTAGCTATCTCCCTCGCCTTTAAGGGTTTGTTGAATCTATGTAGAGCCTCAAAAATTCCCTCCTCTATTCTCTTATCCCTCTCAAACTCGTTGACTTCAGATTCCATCTCTCCTCCTCAATTCCTCAACTATTTTTTCTACAAACTTCACTCCCGTTTGTCGGAGCTCCTCCCTAAAGCTCCCATCAACCTTCAGTCCGTATCCCTTTAAAATTCTGCTTAACTTGTTAAATATCTCCTCACCTTCAGGGTCGAAGTCCGTCAGTAAAACAACGCCCCTAAAATTTTCAGAGAGGTACTCCGCAACGTCGTGAAATTTCCTTCCCTTTAAATCTATTACATTTTCAACTCCCAACCTCTCTAAAGCTCTCCTGTCCCTCTTGCCCTCAACGAGTACTGCCCAATCTGGATGCTTTAGGTTAAACTGTCTCAACCTTACGAGAAAGTGCTTAAGTTCCTTTCCTTCCATTAGAACCACTTAACTAAGATTATTCCTACAGTAAAATTGTAAATTATCGGAAGCCCTGCCTGAAGTAGAAGTAGGTTCAGCGTAATCCTCAAGGGATAAAGCCCTACGTAGTAAGGGAGAAGATAAGCCCACCAGCTCCTAAGAAGAGAAAACATGGCATTTCCAACAGCCATTGTTCCCAGTATGTGAGTTATCCTTATTCCTTCCTTTATCATCAATTTTATAAGTCCGTAGGCAACGGGAGGGCTTATTGCAGCAGTTGTTATGTAGGTTATCTCAAGGGAGTTAAAACCTAAACTTCCAAAAACTGGATTTAGTTTAACTGTTAACCAGTTCATTATGCCATTCTTTATTAGAAAGACAACGAGTAAAAAGAGGGGAGTAAACTTTAAAAGAAAAAGAAGAGCTTCCTTAATTCCCTTCTTTATTCCCCTCTTTAAGCTCTCTACAGAAATTTCTGGTTTGAATCCATCAAGTTTTGAAATCTCAACCTGAGCACTTCTGTATCTCCTCTTTCCAACTACTGAAACGAAGATAAAGATTATTATGTCAAAGAAGAGCCTTAGGAGGGCATAGTAAACAGCGATAATTCCTATGAGGGGAAGGAGAACGGGAAGGTAGTAGCGGTAGAGAAACATAAGCCTCATCGGTAGGTTTGAAGCAAGAATGGCTAAATAGAGGTCTTTTGGTTCTATCTCTCCCTTTTTAAGGAGCTCAGAAGCAGCAACGTGAGCAGCCCTTGGGGTTATCAGGTAGAGAACAGGAACGTTTGTAAGTAGTGGGTGGAGTCCAAACTTTGAAAGGGAAAGGGTTTTTAAACCTATCCAGTTGACAGTTCCCGTTTCAACCAAGAGGGCTGCTAAGATGTAACCGAAAGAAACGGCAGTGACAATTACAACGTAGAGCTCTAAGAAGTTCATCTAACTTCTACAGGCTCTGAGGAGTACTTTTTGATGAGCTGGACCGTCTTCATAGCTACATCTGCAGTTATTGCTGCACACCTTTCTGCTCTTTCCAGACTCCTTGGAGGTACTCCAGCTTTTCTGCTCCAATTTAGAATGGAGTCTCTACACAGAATTGAACCAACTGCTACCTTTGGGAGGTCTTTGAACCTTTTTCCTTTGAAGATTGGAAGGGGAGTTCTGTTGTGAAAATCTATCAACTCCTTTGCAGCTTGAACTGAAAGTTCTAACGTAAGGGTTGCTGAAAATAGAAAAAACGCTCCCGTTAGAGCTCCACATACCACTCCCCATTTGTGGGGGAGTTTTTCTGTTAACATCCTAATTTCACTGTACGTTATTGGAAATTGGGCCTCTTCGTTAAATGCTGTAATTACCGCATACTCACAGTTGTAATCCCAATAGTAGCTGTAGGCTAACTCTCCTATTCTCTCCTCTGACGGTACCTCTATCTGAAAGGTTCCCAACTTACTCTGGATAAACTCTAAATTCTCAGAAATTTTTGAGAACTCCAAAAGTTTAACCTCCAGAAGTTTTGAAGGGGAATTTAGGAATTAAAGGAAGGGGGACAAGCCCCCGATTAGAACTCTAAGTTGTAAAAGACGTCCACTCCTTTAAATACTGCAGAGCCGTTCAGGATTTCCTCAATTCTCAAAAGCTGGTTGTACTTGGCGTTCCTTTCACTCCTTGCCGGAGCTCCTGTCTTAATCTGACCACTGTTTACAGCAACGGCAAGGTCTGCTATGAAGTTATCCTCGGTCTCCCCTGAACGGTGGGAAACGACAGTTGTGTAGTTTGCCCTCTTTGCCATCTCTATAGTTTCAAGTGTTTCAGTTACAGTTCCTATCTGGTTCAGCTTTATGAGAATTGAGTTTGCAAATCCCTCCTTTATTCCGATTCTGAGGAGCTCCGTATTTGTACAGAAAACGTCATCCCCTACAAGCTGAACCTTATCCCCCAATGCTGCAGTGAGAAGTTTCCAACCTTCGTGGTCGTCCTCTGCCATTCCGTCCTCTATTGAGATAATTGGATACTTCTCAACCAAACTCCTGTAGAAGTCAACAAGCTCTTCCCTGTTTAGTTTCTTACCCTCTCCAGAAAGCTCGTAAACTCCTTCCCCCTTGTAGAACTCACTTGATGCTGCATCAAGTGCAATGAGAACGTCCTCCCCTGGAGTGTATCCTGCCTCCTCTATAGCCCTTAATATTACTTGGATAGCCTCCTCATTTGATGTTAGGTTGGGAGCAAATCCCCCTTCGTCTCCAACGTTCGTTGAGTGCCCCATCCTCTTTAGAACCTTTTTAAGTGTATGGTAAACCTCAACCCCTATCCTAAGGGATTCAGAGAACGTTTCTCCTCCAACGGGCATTATCATAAACTCCTGAAGGTCAACGTTGTTATCCGCATGGACTCCACCGTTTAAAATGTTCATCATAGGAACGGGAAGCTCCTTAGCATTTGTTCCTCCAATGTACCTAAAGAGAGGAAGTCCCAACTCCTCGGCAGATGCCCTACATACCGCCATTGAAACGCCCAAAATTGCATTTGCTCCCAAGTTGCTCTTGTTGGGAGTTCCATCAAGCTCAATCATAAGCCTGTCAACGTTAGCCTGGTCTGCTGACTCAACTCCTATGAGGGCTGGAGCTATAACCTCGTTAACGTTTTTGACGGCCTTTAAGACTCCCTTTCCCATGTACCTCTTTGGGTCCTTGTCTCGGAGCTCCAAAGCCTCCTTCTCTCCGGTCGATGCTCCACTTGGAACGGCAGCCCTTGCAACTACTCCGCTTTCAAGGGTTACCTCTACCTCAACTGTAGGATTTCCCCTTGAATCCAAAATCTCCCTTGCCCTTACATCTGCTATTCTTGACATTTCTCCTCCAGAATTTCCTTTAATTTTTCGCAAATTTTACCCTTAGGGTCCTTTACCTTAAAGACTCTGTAGTCTCCCCTATCAGAGCACTCAACAACAATAGCATCCTCCTCACCTTCCAAGGACTCTCCCCACTCAAAGACCTTTATTCTCTTATCGGTTAAGAGCTCGTCAAGCCCCAAATCCGACAAATCTCCACTTCCTAACCTGTAAAGGTCGGAGTGGACCAATTTTTCATACTCATGAACAAGTGTAAACGAAGGTGACGAGACTTCATCTTCGGGAATTCCAAGTGCCGAGGCAATTCCCTTCGTTAAAATTGTTTTTCCACAGCCTAAATCTCCCTTTAGGATTAATAGAGCTCCCTCAGGAAGGACCTTTCCCAGAGCTCTTCCTAATTTTTTCGTTTCCTCTTCACTTTTAGATATGAACTCACACTCACTCAACTCTTTGCCCCACAAGAGATACCTTTTTGACACCAGACTTTCTTAACGTATCGAGGAGATTGAAAACGTACTGGTAAGGAGTTTCCTTATCTGCCTTAATGAAGACCCTCCTATCCTTTGGAATGACGTTTGCTACCTTGAGAGGGTCCTTGTAGAGCTTCCCCCTGTAGTATATCCTACCCCACCTGTCCATTGTGATTTTTACACTCTCTCCCATTTCCTGAATTGCTGCTCCGCCCTTTGGAACCTGAACTTTTATCTCCCCTCCTGAGATAAACTCGGTAGTTACCGCAAGAAATATAACAAGCATCAGTGTGAGGTCTAAAAGGGGAGAGAGGTTAATTTCAGAAATTAAGCTTCTTTTACGTTCCCTTATTTTCAAAGCTTAAACTCCTTGTGGGCTTTTATCCAAACTTCAACGGCCTCTCTACACTCCTCAACTGTTGGAACGAGGGCTATTCTGAAGAATCCCTCTCCTCCCTTACCAAAAAACTCTCCCGGAGAAATTACAATTCCGTAGTTTAGTAAATGGAGGGCATAGTCCTCTCCGGAAACTCCTTCAGGAAGCTTTACCCAGAAGTAGAAAGTGGCTTTAACGGGAAGAAACTCAAGGCCGATTTCCCTGAAGAATTTGTCAAATATCTCTGCCTTTTTCTTAAAGATTTCCCTCCTTTTCCTAACGTGTTCCTCATCGCTCCATGCCACTTTTGCAGCCTGCTGAACAAAGTCCTGGGATGCAACTCCAAAGGAAGAGCGGTACTTTAAAAACTCCTGAACTATTTTCTCATCACCTGCAACAAATCCCGACCTGTAACCCGTCATTCCACTTCGTTTAGAGAGTGAGTGAAATACAACAGCCCCCTCCTTACCAACTTGGAGGAGGGATGGAGGAGGCTCTTTGAAGTAAATTTCTGTATAGCACTCGTCAGAGCAGAGAATAATGTTATTTTCCCTACATATTCCGTAAATTTCTTCGAGGTAGGAGATTGGGGCTACAGCCCCAGTAGGGTTGTGTGGATAGTTAATCCAGACGATTGCTGTTTCTTCCAAGATTGATTTAGGAATTCTGTCGAGCCTCAGGAGAAATCTGTCCTTGTACTTAAGTTCGACTGGATGGGGAATACCTCCAGCAAAGAGCGTTCCCCTCTCATAAACGGGATAAGCGGGAGTTCCAAAGATTACCCTCTTCTTTTCTGAATCCGTATCTAAAAAGACTAAAGGAAAGTGAAAAATTGCCTCCTTTGAGCCGGCAGTTGGTATTACCTCTCTCTCCGGGTCAATTTCAACACCAAACCTATTTTTGAACCAGTTTGATACTGCCTCCCTTAAATCCCTTCTCCCCTTAACAGTAGGATACTGACTAACCTCGGGAACGGCCTCACAGAGAGCTCTCCTTATCCTCTCATCTGTAGGCTCCTTAGGGTCTCCCGTTCCAAAGTCGTAAATTTTTACTCCCTTCCTTCGGAGCTCCTCCTTTGCCCTGTTTAGCCTATCCATGGGATAGGCTTTCAGTTCCCTGATTCTCTTATTCATCTCTCTCCCTTAAAACCTTATTCCTGCCTCTGCAAAGACACCTTTAACTTTGAGGTCTGATGAAACGTCTGAAATATCGTCAATTTTTAGTCTCTGATATCTGTAACCAACTCCCAAGAAGGTGTGCTTTATAGGATAAACTTTTAACTCAGCTTCCGTCTCGTAAAACTTACTTCCACCGTATCCTACAAAGTTTCCTGATAATTCAAGTCCTACAAGGTCTATAGGTCTAATCTCTCCATCCAAGTGAACCATAGGAACCGGAATAGTTGCGGATTTACTGTCTTCGCCATTTCCTGCAGTACTTCTGTACTTAACCCTTACATATCCATCAATAACCTTTACGTTAACTCCCCAGTTTGCACTTACCCTTCCAGATGTTGCCTTTCTTAAAAAGGGAATGCTGTAAGTCAAGGTAACATCAACCTGATTCGCTCTTAGCTTTGACTCAACGTAAGACTTTGTAGGAACAGTTATTTTTCCGAAGGTAAAGGAGCTATTAACTACTCCACTCCCTGTAAACTTCATTCCCGTATATTGAACTTTTACATCCGGGAAAAGGGGAATTGGAATATCTGAAATCTTAAACCAACCTTCCCCCTTTGTTTCTGTACCAAGATTAAGGTCATCATCGACATCTACGTGTGTTTTTGAACTTACACCTGTTCCCTGAACACTGTCACTTTTGTACTCAATCCAACCTTCAGGATTCTCCCTCCAAGCACCTCCGCCTGCCGAAATTGTAATTGCGTTTGCTCCAGCTGTTGCTGAAAGGAGAAAAACTCCTGTAAGAGCAATTAATTTTCTCATCTTTATCTTTCCTCCTGAAGTTTTCTTAGCGTTTCTAGTACTTTATCGGCATGCCCCTTAACTCTTACCCTCTTCCAAACTTTTCTTACAGTTCCCTCAGGGTCTATTAAGTATGTCGTTCTAACAACCCCAAAGTACTCCCTTCCGTACATTTTCTTCTTCTGCCAAACTCCATAGGTTTTAAGAATTTCTTTACTTTCATCACTGAGAAGGGTTACCTTCAAATTCCTCTTTTCCTTAAATTTTCTATGGCTCTCAACGGAATCTGGACTTACTCCTAAAACAACAGCATTTAACTTATCAAACTCGTCAGTCCTTTCAGAAAAGTCTTCAGCCTCCTTTGTACAGCCGGGAGTGTTATCCTTCGGATAGAAGTAGAGAACTACCCACTTTCCTTTAAAATCCTCAAGGCAAACCTTTTTACCCTCATCGTTCTCTAAACAGAAGTTTGGAGCTCTTTTTCCTTCCTCAATGTACAACCTTTCCTCCAAAGCTAACTTTTAAAGATTATTCGAAATTATATCCTTGTCCTAAGCCATTGGTGAACTTAAATTTTGGAAAAGTAAAAAAACAAGGAGGGAGAAATGGCAGTTGTAGGATTTGCAAAGCTTGAAGCACTACTTAGGAAAGCAGCAAGCCTTGACATTGACAAGAACAAGGCTAAGGAGATTACAGACATTGTAGAGAAGAAACTCTACGACTTACTCCTAATCGGGGAGAGGAATGCAAAGTTCAACAACAGGGAGGTTATTTGGGAGTGTGACGTTCCTTTAACAAAGGGATTTTTGGAGTCTATGCATAAGTTCAGAGAGTTGGAGGAGGAATTCCCACTCCAGGATGTTTTAGACTTTCTTGCAACAAAGCCACCACTCAAGTATCCTTTGGAGGCTGAACTTGAAAAGAAACTCCCTGAAATAGTAGGAACTCTTATTTACATCCTTGCAAGAATCATGAAGGAAGTTGACCCAGGAGTCAGACAGCCTTCAAGTGAGGATATTGAAAGGGCTGGGAAAATTTTAGACCTAACGATGTAGTTAATGGGGGGATTTCCCCCTTCTTAAGGAGGAAAAACTTGGGAAAGCTAAACCTTAAAATGACTTTAAGGGAGTGCCTCCTTAAATTTCCCCAATTGGAGGAGACTCTGTACAAATTGCTCGAGGAGTGTATCTACTGTGAGGGATTTAAGGACGAAACGTTAGAAGAGGTCTTCAAAGCCCACAGAATTGAGCCTGAAAAGGGATTGGAGGAGTTGGAGAGAGCTCTGGAGGAGAGATGAATTTTCCCTACTATCAGGCAGTTAAAACTGTTGCAGAGCTAATGTGTTGCAGTGCAATTACTGCACCTAAAGGAAAGGGTGTAAATCTCCTTTATACAAAAATCTTTGAGGGAGAGGAAAAGGAAAAGGTTGCGGATTTAATGGAGAGAATAGGAAAGGAGAAAAACATTCCCTTTTTTATCAGGGATGCTAAAAATGTTAGGAATTCCCTTTTGGTAGTTTTTATTGGAACAGAGGTTAAACCGAGGGGAGTTCCATTCTGCGGTTTTTGTGGTTTTGAGAACTGTGAAAAATCGCTTGAGGCAGGAGCCTACTGTTCCTATGCAGTGGGAGATTTGGGAATTGCGATAGGTTCAGCCGTTAAACTTGCCTCTGAAAACAACATAGACAATAGAATTATGTTCTCCTTTGGTAAGGCTGCAATCGTGGGGAACTTTGTTCCTGAGGGAATAAAATTGGGTTACGGAATTCCACTTTCAGTTTCCGGTAAGAACATATTCTTTGACAGGAAATAGGAATGGGAAATGTTGCCTGGATAGTGGTTCCCTCTGGAGACGCAATTTCAACAATTTCTGTCCCCATTTCCTCCCTCGTTGAAAATGAAAAATTCCTGAAAAAGAGACCCTGCTGGATACACTTTAGGAGAATTGATGAAGCAACGGAGGAAATTCTCAAGGAGAAATTTTTAATAAACGAACTTTCATTGGAGGACTGTAAGAGTGAGGCCCGTTCAAAAGCTGAACCCTTCGAAAATTACATTTTTCTCCTTCTGATTTACTACGACGGGGGCATAAGCAGGCAGAAAAAACTCTGCGTTTTTTGGGGAAGCGACTTTATTATAACCGTTGGAAGTAGAAGATTATTTGAAGAGGCTAAAAAGGAGTTAATGTTAGAGGAGATTCCGTTTGGGGAGGGAGTTGAGAAGATAGTCTGGCTTATTTCAAGTTTAATCGCCGATAAGTTTCGCTACGTTACAGACTCCTTAGAGGAGCAGTCGGACGATATAGAGGCAAAGGTTTTCAAGGAACAGAGCCCGGAGCTCCTTGAGGACATATCCGACCTCTCCTACGAAATTTTAACCTTGAGGAGAGCTTTAAAACAGATAAGGGATACTTACAAGGTAGCAATTTCACTGTCTGGAAAGTTTGCAAATCCAGAAAACATCCACTACTTTCGGGATTTACTCGATGAAATAAGTATTCTCTACGATAGAGCTGAAACACTCCATGAGTTCATCCAAAACGTTCTAAACGTATTCTCTTCCCTCGTCAACTTTAAGCTGAACGATATTATGAAAACGCTCACAATTTTTGTTGCCATTTTAGAGCCACTCATGTTTATCTCCTCTTTCTACGGAATGAACGTTAAAAATCTACCCCTTGCAGATTCCTCCTTCGGGATAGTAGTTATCTCGTTCTTTATGTTGCTTCTCAGTATTGGACTTCTATACTACTTCCGTAGAAAAAGGTGGATTTAGGTGAAGAGTTGAGAATTCTCATCTATCAGACAGCCTTTTTAGGTGATTTAATACTCACCTCACCCCTTATAAAATCGGTTAGGAAATCCTTTCCAGATTCGCAAATTTTTCTCGTTGTGAGAAGGGGATTTGAGGGTGTCTTTTCGGGGTTTAACTACCTTAATATAATCGCTTCGGAAAAAAGCTCACCAATCAAGTTTTCAAAAGTGCTGAGGGAGTTAGATATAGATTTAGCAATTTCCCCTCACCGCTCCCACAGAACAAGTCTGACGCTCTTCCTATCGGGAATTCCAAGGAGGATAGGCTTTAACTCTTCAGGATTTTCATTTCTGTACACAGACACCGTAGAGCACAAGTTTAAGAGGGAACTTCACGAAGTTGACAGAAATCTCTCACTCTTAGAGCCCTTGAAGGAAGAATTTAACGTTTACTACGATAGCGAGCCGGAGCTCCCATTAAACGATAGTTACGTAAGGAAAACCTTGGAGAAATTTTCACTCGAAAAACCCTACGTTGTTCTTGCACCAGGCTCAGTTTGGCATACAAAGGCCTGGATTCCAGAGTACTATGGGGAGGTAGCCCTTTACCTTTTTAAAAGGGGTTATCAGGTAGTCCTTGTTGGTTCGAAGTCTGATGCTGAATACTGCCTAAGGGCCTTTGAAAGCTCAAAGGGGAAGGCAATAAACCTGTGTGGAAGAACAAGTCTAAAGGAGTTTTTCTCAATAATTAAAGGAGCCAACTTGGTGGTTTCAAACGACTCCTCTCCGGTACACGTTGCCGTTTCTGTAAAAACGCCTGTAGTTGAAATATACGGTTCAACAGTTCCAGAGTTTGGTTTTTTCCCCTACGGTAGAGGAGAAATTGTTGAACTGAGAGGGTTAAAGTGTAGACCCTGTGGAATCCACGGAAGAAGGAAATGTCCAGAGGGACACTTTAAGTGTATGGTAGATTTAAAGCCTGAAATTGTTATTGAAAGGATAGAGAAAATTCTATGATATATTTCGTCTCTTCAAACAACCTTCAGGAGGATGTTAAATGAACGTTAGGGTTACTCCACTTGATATTCAGCCGGTTAATAACCAGGAGATAGAGATTGTTGAAAGAAAGGGGGTAGGGCATCCTGATACAATATGCGATGCCCTTGCGGAGAGGTTGTCGGCTGAACTGTGCAAAATTTACTATGAGAAGTTTGGATTTGTCCTCCACCACAACGTTGATAAGAACCTACTTGTAGGTGGAAGTGCCGTTCCAAAATTTGGGGGAGGAGAGGTAAAGGAACCTATAGAAATCTTCCTATCTGGAAGGGCAATAAAGGAGTACAAAGGGGAAAAAATACCTGTAGATGAGATTGCTGTCGAATGTGCTAAGGATTGGCTGAGGGAGAATATTCACGCGATAGACCCTGAAAACCACGTAAGGATTCACACGTACATAAGGCCAGGTTCTGTTGATTTAGTTGACATATACATGAGGCAACTTAAGGCTGGACTTCCCCTTTCAAACGATACCTCGTTTGGTGTAGGTTTTGCTCCATTCGATGAGTTAGAGAATGTTGTTTACCACGTAGAAAGGAGGCTAAACGATAAGGAGTTTAAAAAGGCTCACCCCGAAGTTGGTGAGGACATAAAAGTTATGGGAGTAAGGGTAGGTGAAAAGATAAAAATAACGATAGCCTGTGCTTTTGTTGATAAGTTTGTCAAGGACATAGACGACTACGTGGAGAAGAGGGAAAATGTAAGGAGGACCGCATTAGACGTTGCAAAGAAGTTCACGGTTAGGGAAGTTGAGGTAGATATAAACACCGGTGACGACATAGAGAATCAAAACGTTTACATAACTGTAACTGGAACATCTGCAGAGGCCGGGGATGACGGTGAAGTCGGAAGGGGTAATAGGGTAAACGGGCTGATTACTCCTTACAGACCTATGAGTCTTGAGGCGGCAGCCGGAAAAAATCCGATTACCCACGTAGGAAAGCTTTACAACATAACGGCAAACGATATAGCTAAGAGCGTGACGGAGGAGATTCCTGAAATTGAGGAAGCCTACGTCTACATGGTGAGTCAGATTGGAAAGCCGATAAACCAGCCTCTCGCTGTTGATGTAAAGGTAAGGTCTGCTGAGAACTTGGAAGCCTTCAGACCTAAGATTGAGGTAATAGTTAATGAAAACTTGTCAAGAATGAATGAAATCTGGAAGAGACTTATAAACGGAGAAATAACAGTTTACTAAGGGGGATTTGTCCCCCTTTTCTATCTATCCTCCATAAAAAATTTCTTTCCATTAAAGCTCTCAAAGATGTAACCATCTTTAATTTTTCTAAACCTTTTAGGCATTACTGGAACCTTTCCAAGCCCTCCAGGACCATCAACTGCATAGTAGGGAATCGCCAGAGGGGAGAGCCTTTTAAAGAGCTCTTTCACAATCTCAACTCCTAGTGTTATAGTAGTTGAGAAGTGCATAACTCCCTTAACGGGGTCACAGTGGAAGAGGTAGTAGGGACGAACCTTTATCCTTTGAAGTCTTGAAAAGAGCTCCGTTAGAGTATCAACGTTGTCATTTACTCCCTTCAGTAGAACAGTTTGATTGTTTACTGGAATTCTCCTCTCCAAAAGCCTCCCCACTGCCTCCTTTGAGACTTCCGTAATCTCATCAGGATGGTTAAAGTGGGTGTTTATCCAGACCTTTTTTCCCCTTTCAAGGACGTTTAATAGGTTCTCATCAAACAACCTTTCAGGGTCAACAATCGGAATTCTCGTCCCTATTCTGACAATATCAACGTGTTCTATTCTTTCTAAACCCGATAGAAGTCTTTCAAGCCTTTCCAAAGGTAGGGTAAGAGGGTCTCCTCCAGATATTAAAACGTCCCTAACTTTAGGATTTTCCTTGATGTAAGAAAGAGCTTTCTCTATCTCCCCTTCGTCTATAAAAAATTTCGGCTTAAGCCAGTTCCTCTTTCTCATACAGAATCGGCAGAGGACAGGACAGAAATTTGTCGTTACGATTAAAACCCTGTCTGGATACCTGTGTGTAAGGAAGGGGGTTTTCTTATCCCTCTCCTCACATAGAGGGTCAAGCTCCCCAGGAGATTGAATTTCCTCATCAATTTCCTCCAAAGAGGGTAGGAGCATCCTTCTTACTGCTTTTGAGCGGGAGGCAAGTTTTAAATAGTAAAGACTTGAGGAAAAGGGAAAAACAGGAACCACCTCTTTAAAGGCCCTCTTTTCCTCCTTAGAGAGGTTGATGTGGCTTTCGACATCTGAAAGTTCCGTTAAGACTCTACTCAAACTTCCACCCACACGTTTCAAGCTCGCCGTAGATGGAGTCCCTCTGTCCAAATCGGACAAATTTAATCGTATCCTTTTCGAGTTTTAAGTAAACTGCCCTGTATTCGCCGTAGGGAGAAGTAACTCTTATTCTGTAGATATCGTGCTTGCCGTCCCTCTTCAGGAGCCTCGATGTTGAATTAATCCTTGAAAGTGAGGAGATAAAGCTGTCAAAGAGGAAAGGCCTTACAGAGACCTCTTTAACCATGTCCTTTCTAAACCTCTTTGAGAAGAGAACCTTAATGTTTTTACCCCCGGCAACGAAACTTCCGAGTGAGTTGAGGGCAACTTCAATGAAGAGCTCCACCTTAGATTTAGGAACCTCCTGAGACCTTAGCTTCTCTATCTCCCTGTTCTTCTGTGAAATCTCTCCCTTGAGCTTGGATATCTCCTCATTAAGGGACCTAATTTTTTCTCTGTACTCGTCAATCCTGCTAAGCTCTTTTTCTTTCTCCTTAATCTCGTTTTCCCTCTTTTTGAATTCCGAAACTTGATTCTGAAGGACTGCTATTTCCCTGTAGAGCTCTTTTATCTTCCTGTCCTTTCCCTTTAGCTTTTCATTCAAATTCTTAATCTGACCTATTAAATTTTCCCTCTTTTGTACCTTCCTCTCCTTTCTCTCCTCCAACGTTTTGAGTCTCTTTTCCTCTGCCTCTAAAAAGAACCGCTCTATATCGCTAAAACCCTTTTCCATTGCAATTCTCCCTCGGTGAATTAAAATCAGGAAACTATGAGGATACTAATAGAAAATTTAGGTCACTCTACATTCCTGGTAAAGTTAGGTGGTTTGGAGATACTGACAGACCCCTTTTTGAGCGAATCTGCAGGTGGAATAAAAAGGGTAGTTCCACCAGCAAGGAGTCCGGAGGAGCTCTCTCCAGACGTTGTTCTCATCTCCCACGCCCACTACGACCACTTAGACCTGAAAACACTTTACAGATTAGGAGGAAAGTTTGAAGTACTGACTCCCAAAAACTGCCAGAAGGTTATCAAGGAGAAAAAGGTTAAGGAATTAGACTACTTTGAAACAGTAGAATACAAAGGGATAAGTTTTACGCTCGTTCCTGCAAGACATAACAGAGGAAGAAATATCGTCTATCCAGACACAAAGGTAGGGGGATTTATAGTAGAGTGGAGAGGAACTACAATCTACTTTGCAGGGGATACTGCATTCTCTGAGCACCTTTACAACCTTGTATCGTCCAAATTTAAGGTTGATATCGCAATGCTTCCAATAGGGGGATTCCTACCTGCCATTTTCAGGAGATTCCACCAAACTCCCGAGGAGGCAGTTAAGGGATTCAAAATTCTAAGGGCAAAAGTTTTAATCCCAATTCACTATGGTACGTGGCACGTTATTCCTTTTTACGTTAGGAAGGAAAGAGCAGTTGAAAGACTTCTCTCCTACAGTTATATTTCACAGATTAAGAGTAGAGTAAGTGTAATTTATCCAGGGAAAAAGAGAGAGATAGAAATATGAAGTTTAGAAAGCTGATAATAGGAATTTTCATCGTAACTGCCGTTGTATGTTCGGGAGGAGACCTACTTCTATCCTCAAATACCTATACAAACCATCCAAAGGTATCTGAAGTTGTTGCTGAAAATAATTTAAATCCTGAAGAAGGAGAAATTAAAGAGAAAAAGGAACTACCTGAAACGGCTCTCCTCTATAAATTTACCCTTAAAATAGCTCAAAGGTTTAAATCCTCCCCACCGAGGGCTTCCCCTCCTGTTTAAAATTCCATAAAACCACTTTTTCTAAAACCAAATCTGGAGGGAAGCCTTGATTAATGCAATTTTAAAGAAGGTTTTTGGTAGCAGAAATGAGAGAATTATTAAGAAAATAAGACCAATAGTCGATAGGATAAATTCACTTGAAGGTGAATTTGAAAAGAAGAGTAGAGATGAACTCCTTTCACTGACAAACAAATGGAGGGAGGAGCTCTCCAAAATCCCTGACGACAGAGAAAAGTTCAGATACATGGACAGGATACTTCCAGAGGCATTCGCTGCAGTTAGGGAGGCTGCGAAGAGGACTCTGGGAATGAGGCACTACGATGTTCAGCTAATCGGAGGAATAGTTCTCCACCAGGGAAATATTGCAGAGATGAAGACAGGAGAGGGAAAAACCTTAGTTGCTACTCTTCCATCCTACCTAAATGCCCTTGCAGGAAAGGGAGTTCACGTCGTCACAGTTAACGACTACTTAGCAAAGAGGGACGCTGAGTGGATGTCCTCAGTTTACAACTATTTAGGTTTATCCGTAGGTTACCTTCAGAATCAGATGGAGAAGGAAGAGAGAAAGGAGATGTACTCTAAGGATATAACCTACGGAACAAGCTCCGAATTTGGTTTTGACTACCTAAGGGATAACATGGTCTTCTCAAAGGACGATAAAGTTCAGAGGGAACTCTTTTACGCAATAGTTGACGAGGCAGACTCCATTTTCATTGATGAGGCAAGAACGCCCCTGATAATTTCTGGACCATCTGAGGAGAGTGTTGACGTTTACTACATTGCAGATGGAATTGTAAGACAGCTCAAAAAGGACAGGGACTTTAAGGTTGAGGAGAAGACAAAAACTGCAACACTTACAGATGAGGGAATAAGAAGGGTTGAGGAAATTGTTAAGAAAACAACGGGATTGAAGGACTTTAACCTTTACGACCCCAAATACTCAGACTTACTCCACGCAATAATCCAGTCTATAAGGGCTCACCACCTGTTCAAAAAGGACGTTGACTATGTAGTGAAGGATGGAAAGGTAATAATCGTTGATGAATTTACAGGAAGGATTATGCCGGGAAGGAGGTGGAGTGACGGTCTCCATCAGGCAGTTGAAGCGAAGGAAAGGGTAAAAATTGAGGCTGAGAACCAAACCCTTGCAACGATAACTCTTCAAAACTACTTCAGGCTCTATAAGAAGCTTGCAGGTATGAGTGGTACAGCGGAAACAGAAGCAGCCGAACTGAAGGAAATCTACGGCTTGGACGTTGTGGTTATTCCAACAAACAAGCCGGTCATAAGAAAGGACCATCCAGACCTTATCTATAAGACGAAGAGGGCAAAGTTTGAGGCAGTTATAAGGGAGATTGAGAGAAATTACAAAATAGGAAGACCTGTTCTTGTTGGAACAAACTCGATTGAGGACTCTGAGCACCTTTCTAAACTCCTGAGGAAGAGGGGAATTCCTCACCAGGTCCTCAATGCTAAACACCACGAAAGGGAAGCTGAGATTGTTGCTCAGGCTGGGAGGTTAGGAGCTGTAACAATAGCAACGAACATGGCAGGAAGGGGAACCGACATCCTCTTGGGTGGTAACCCTGAGTTTTTGGCAAAGAAGGAGTTAAAGGAGAAGGGAATTACCCCCGAAAGGGTTGGAGAGGAAAAGTACAGGGAGATTTATGAAGAAACACTTAAAAAGTACAAGGAGATAACCGAGAAGGAGAAGGAAAAGGTTAAGAAGTTAGGAGGACTCTACATAATAGGAACGGAGAGGAACGAATCTCGAAGGATTGACAACCAGCTAAGGGGAAGGGCAGGAAGACAGGGAGACCCTGGAGAATCAAGATTCTTTCTCTCTTTAGAGGATAACTTACTGAGGCTCTTTGGTTCTGACAGAATCAAGAAGATAATGGAGGTCATGAACGTTCCTGAGGATGAACCCATTACCCACAAAATGGTGAGCAAAGCTCTTGAAAATGCCCAGAGGAGAGTGGAGGAACAGAACTTCCAGATAAGGAAAAGGCTCCTCGAGTACGATGAAGTTTACAACGTTCAGAGAAAAGTGATTTACGAGCAGAGAAATAAGATTCTTGAAGGGGAAAACTTTAAGGATGAAATTTTGGGTTTCTTTGAGGACATTGCCTGGGAACTTGTAGATACCTTCGCCCCAGAGAACGTTCTTCCCGACGAGTGGGACTTAAAGGACCTCAGAAGAACACTTGAAACGAGGTTTGGCTTTGAATTTCCTATTCCTAACTCCTACGAAGAACTGATGAACACTCAAGTTGAGGGAGCTCCAACAGACAGGGAAAAGTTGGCAAAACTTATATACGATACCCTAAAGGAGAAGTACGAAGAACTTGAAAACCTTGTAGGTAGCGGTCAACTTAGGGAAATAGAGAGAATGATTCTCCTTGATAGGCTGGACCACTACTGGAGGGAGCATCTTAGAGCTCTTGACCACATCAAGGAAAGCATAGGCTGGAGAGGTTACGGCCAGAGAGACCCAGTTGTTGAGTTCAAAAAGGAGGCCTATCAGCTCTTTGAGGAGCTCCTTTCAAATATTGAAAACGGAGTTGTCGATTCCCTCATGAACTACTACAAGTACGTGAAAGAGCAGGTAGATGCCCTAACTATTTGATTTGTTAAAATCTATAGTTGAACTTAAAGGGGGAGATGGATTGAAGAGATTCTTACTTTCGGCTCTTCTCGTTCTTTTAGCCTCTACCCCTTCATTTTCACAGGTTTACATAGTTAAGAGGGGAGACTCCCTCTACAAAATTGCAAAGAGGTTTCATACAACAGTTTCAAAACTAAAGAGGGAAAACCACTTGAGAAGCTCATTCATCAGGCCAGGCCAGAGACTCTACATTCCAACCCGTTTCCATTCGGTTGAGTGGTACAGAAAGTTCAAGCCTAAAAAGAGCTCCGAAACGATAGCTTTTATCGAGGAAAGCGCTGATACAGGAAGGATTGTTTCAAAGGAGATATATCCAATAACGGATATTGTTTACAGGGAGTCGGAGGAACTTGCATCTGTTTTATCCACACCTTTAAATGTAAAGTACGACAACTGGAGTCTTTCAATTCTAAACGATTCAGAGTATAAGGGAACTTTTTTTAAACTCCTTGCCGATATTTTTAAGGAGATTAAAAATACCCCCTACGTTTTTGGGGGTACAAATCCCAAGTTTGGCCTTGATTGCTCCTCATTCACAATGTACGTTTACCGTAAGTTGGGGATTAACCTTCCCAGGACAGCAAGGGAGCAGTTTAACGTTGGAATACCGATAAGTAAAAAGGAGCTTAAGCCCGGTGATTTGGTCTTCTTCAGAACCTATGCGAGCTATCCTTCCCACGTTGGTATATACATAGGGAACGGAAAGTTTGTCCATTTTTCATCGATGTTTCACGGGCTTGCAATTTCATCGCTGAAGGACAGGTACTTCAAAAGGAGATTCTTAGGTGCAAAGCGGATATTGAGTGAGAAGAAAATAAAGAGGATAATGTACGCCGTAAAAGAGAAAAATTAAAAGGGAGGTTGTGCGATGAACACAGGACAGCTTCTAAGAGGGGCAACTGCATTTATTGCAGTTCTTTCCCTGGTCTCTTCAACTGCAAAGGCTAAGGTAGACGTATCCCCAAAAGACTATCAGGTTGCTGAATCCCTTCAAAAAGTATTTGAAAGTGTAGCTGAGAAAGTAAAGCCGGCTGTTGTAAACATAAGCACCGTTTCTGAAGTTAGAGTAAGCCATCCTCCTATTCCTCCAGAGTTTAGGGACTTTTTCCACGAATTTGGAATTCCCTTCCCCCAGTTTCCCAATAAGTTCAAGACGAGAGCTTTAGGTTCGGGATTTATCGTTAAAGTTAAGGACGGCTGGGCTTACATTCTCACAAACAACCACGTTGTTGCAAATGCCAAGAAGATAAGGGTTAAATTGAGTGACGGCTCAGTTTACAAAGCAAAGGTTGTAGGGAAAGACCCCAAAACTGACGTTGCTTTAATAAAGATAAAGGTGGGAAACAAAAAGGTTCCTGTTGTTGAACTTGGAGATTCCAATAACATAAAAGTTGGAGAATTTGTCATTGCAGTTGGAAATCCTTATGGCCTTAACTGGACCGTAACCCACGGGATAGTTTCCGCAAAGGGTAGACACGGCTTAGGCCTAAATCCCATTGAGGATTTTATTCAAACGGATGCTGCAATAAATCCAGGGAACAGTGGCGGTCCCTTGTGTGACATTCACGGTAAGGTAATAGGTATAAATTCAGCAATTGTTAGAGAAGCGCAGGGCTTGGGGTTTGCAGTCCCCATAAACATTGCCAAAAAGGTTATGAACGACCTTCTTAAGTATGGAAAGGTTATTAGGGGATGGCTTGGAGTTTACATAGAGGACGTCTCCCCAGACCTTGCTCAGAAGTTCAACGTCAAAGGTGGGGTCCTTGTAACTAAGGTTATGCCTGGTTCTCCGGCAGAGAAGGGAGGACTAAAGAGCGGTGACATAATTGTCAAGTACAACGGTGAAGACGTTAAAAATGTTGCAGACCTTCAGTTGAAGGTTATAAACACCCCACCTGGAAGAAGAGTTCCAGTCACAATTATTAGAGACGGAAAAACAATGGTTCTCAATGTCAAGATTGGTCAAATGCCTGGAACGGAAAACCTTGCAACTGTTGACCTGATGTCTAAATTTGGTCTTTCTGTTCAGAAGTTGACTCCAGAACTTCGCAAGAGGCTTGGTATCCCTAACTGGGTTAAAAACGGTGTTATTGTAACTTCAGTTAAGCCAGGTTCACCTGCAGAGGATGCAGGACTTAGAGAAGGAGACATAATTGTAGAGGCCGGAATAACCCCAAGGAGCCTTAAGCCCGTTAGAAAAGTTGACGATTTGATTAAGGTCATTAAACAATCTGGAAGTTCGGGAGTTCTCCTCAAAGTTGTGAGGGGAGAAGGTGTCTTTTACGTTGTTCTGAAGCCTGAGGAGTAATCGAATGAAGGAGAGGGTAATGGTAGAAAAGGAGTTCTTCTTAGACGATGAAGAGAATGTAGGGTTTGAGAATATTGAATCTATGGAAGGAGAAGGGGAATTCGGTTTACTTGGTGATAACCTTAATCAAGAGATAGACCCTTCTCTTATTGAAAGTTTTGTTCCTGACAAGGATTCTTTAGATGCCTTTTTAAAGGCCATATCTAAGATTCCTCTTTTAACAAGAGAGGAGGAAATTGAACTCGCCAAGAGGGCAAAGAAGGGAGATAAAGCAGCACTTAAAAAATTGGTTGAATCAAACTTGAGGTTCGTCGTAAGTGTTGCAAAGAAGTACTTGGGTTGTGGACTTCCCCTACACGACTTGATAGCTGAGGGGATACTGGGGCTTATTGAGGCTGCGAGGAGGTTTGACCCAGACAAGGGGGTAAAGTTTATCTCTTATGCAGTTTGGTGGATTAGGCAGTCTATTATGCAGGCACTTGCCCAGCAAACGGGAGCTGTGAAAATACCCGTTAAACAGGCTGTTTTGGTTAACAAGATTACCCGTTCTTACGGGGAGCTCCTTAAAAAACTTGGAAGAGAACCCACAATTGATGAACTTGCCGAGTACGTCGGAATGGAACCTAAGGAAGTTGAAAGGTTGCTGTCCATCTGCCAGGTTCCCCTCTCCCTGGATACCCCCATAGGGGACGAAGAGGATACAACCTTTAAGGACTTTCTGAAGGGTGAGGGAACTGCAGAGGTAGAGGAAAAGGTTGTTCAGGAGGAGCTTAAACAGAGCATTCAGGAAATGTTGGAACAGCTAACACCTCAGGAGAAGAGAATAATAATCATGAGGTTCGGCCTTGATGGGAATGAACCAAAGACCCTAAGGGAAATCGGTGAAAAGTTGGGAATAAGCAGAGAGAGGGTAAGACAGCTTGAAACAAGGGCTAAAAAGAAGATGAAGGAGTATGCTCTAAGGAAAAAGTTGAATGTTTTCTTGAACTAATTCTGGACTGCCCTCCTGGGCAGTCCTAAAAAAATAGAAAGGTGCCCTACTTCCTTGAACGTACTATGAAAACCCCCTCCAATTATCCAAAGAAGCAGGGCACCTTTGTTTTAATTATAACAGAATTTCTTAAGAGAGCAATTCCTTTACAATCCTATTAACAAGTGAACCGTCAGCCCTTCCTTTAACTTTAGGCATAACAACCTTCATTACTTTTCCAATATCCTTAGGTGAAGAAGCTCCAGTTTCCTCTATTGCTTCCTTAACAACCTGTCTTATCTCTTCCTCTGTCATCTGCTTAGGAAGGTAGGATTCAACAACTGCAAGCTCAGCCTTTTCCTTCTCCACCAAATCCTGCCTTCCGCCCTTTTCGTACATTTCGATGGATTCCCTTCTCTGTTTTGCATACTTCATTAGAAGCTGAACTATCTCATCGTCTGTAAGCTCTCCCCTCTTTTCAATCTCCGCATTCTTTATGAGGGAGTTTATCATTCTAATTGTCGATAGCTTAACCTTATCCTTGGCCTTCAAGGCCTCTTTCATATCTTCTTTAAGGCGTTCTTTAAGACCCATAGTTTCTCCCTACTTCTTCTTTTTCTTACCCCTTGGAGGAAGGAGACCACGCTTCTTGAGAGCTTTAATCAACCTCTTCCTTGCGGCCATTGCTTTTCTCTTTCTCTTCTCGGAAGGCTTTTCGTAGTATTCCCTCCTCTTGATTTCTGTGAGGATTCCTTCCTTTTCACAAAGCTTTTTAAATCTCTTGAGGGCTCTTTCAAAGGTCTCTCCTTCCCTAACGTAAACAGTTGCCATTAAGCATCGCCTCCTTTTATAGGGTTTTTCGGCAGGCAATTATATGCTTAATATTTTGTTTTGTCTACTTTTTGTTCTCGTTCAATACATGGTGGACACCCTGGAGTTTTTTAATATATTCCTCAAACTTCTCTACTGGAGTCTTATAACCAAGACCTTGATGAGGCCTAACGAAGTTGTAAAAGCTTAGATACCTAAATAGTTTCCTGTTCATTTCATCAACTGTCGGCTCAGTCCCTTCTATCATCCACAGTTCCTTCTCCACCGTCTGTATGAACCTTTCAACATGTGCATTGGTCTTGGGAGACCT